>CALXZW010000031.1 GCA_944393345.1 uncultured Clostridia bacterium | reverse complement strand
TAATGGTTGCCATCCCTTGGCTAATTCCTTTCTAACCATGTCAGAAAGTTTTTCAGTGCTATTGGCACTGATTAATTTATAATCTGTAATATAAGACAAAATTATACCTCCAATATCTGTACGCCTGACTATACAAAAAGAATATAATTTATTATAACATAAAATAAAAAAAAAATCAATTATGTGATTAAAATTAAGTAAAGATATGTAAATTCTATTGAAGAATGAAAACAATCTATAAATAAGAAAACAATCTTTATAATATGTTTATATATTCAAAATACAGCAAAAGAAAAAATTATAATTATAGTATTAAAGACGAATCGATAAAATTTCTATAATGATGCTTAAGACTATTTGGATAAAGACAGACTATTAATAATAAAATTTGGATATATAGTAGAATGTTATAACTAAAAAGGATAAGCATTTCAAAAAATATAGAAAAAGAGACAATTAAAATATTCAAAATATTATCTTATTTTGATAAATCAAGAATTTCTAAATAAAGACAGAAATTTTTTTATGTTTTTATCTTGGACTAAAATTTGTAAAATGGAGAGAAAAATGAAGAAAGATATAATAACATTAGGAATTGAATCGAGTTGTGATGAAACATCTGTTGCATTAGTTAAAAACGGAAGAAAAATTTTATCAAATGTAATAGATACACAAATACCAATCCATGAAAAATATGGAGGAGTAGTACCAGAAATAGCCTCTAGAAATCATATAGAGGCTATTTCTAGAGTAACAAAAAAAGCACTTTTAGAAGCAAATATAACATTTAATGATATAGATGTAATTGCACCAACATATGGTCCAGGATTAGTTGGAGCACTTTTGGTAGGACTTTCTTATGCAAAAGCACTTAGTTTTGCAATAAATAAGCCATTAGTTGGAGTAAACCATATACAAGGGCATATAGCAGCAAATTATATTACATATAAAGAATTAGAACCCCCATTTATATGTGTAATGACTTCTGGCGGAAATACACAGATAATATATGTAAAAGATTATACAGAATTTGAAGTCTTAGGAAAAACAAGAGATGATGCAATAGGAGAAGCTTTTGATAAGGTTGCAAGAGTAGTTGGATTAGGATATCCAGGAGGACCTAAAGTAGATAAATTAGCAAGTGAAGGAAAGCCAGAAATAAAACTACCAAAAACACATTTTGATAATTTAGATTTTAGTTTTAGCGGAATAAAAACAGCAGTGATTAATTTGAATCATAATAATCCTAATATAAATAAAGCAGATTTATGTGCGAGTTTTCAAAAAACAGTAACAGAAATACTTATAGAAAATGTAGAAAAGGCAATAAATCAAACTAAAATCAATACAATAGCATTAGCAGGTGGTGTATCAGCAAATAGCTATATTAGAAAAGAATTTAAAAAATTGGAAGAAAAAAATATAAAAATTTATATGCCGGATTTAAAATTATGTACAGATAATGCAGGAATGATAGCATCTGCTGGGTACTATAATTATATATCTGGAAAAAGAGATAATTTAGAATTGAATGCAATACCAAATTTAAAACTATAAAAGTGGAAAGGTAGAAATATGTCAATATTTGTAATAGGAGATTTACATTTATCATTTAATGATAATAAACCCATGGATATATTTGGAGAAAATTGGAAAAATCATGAAGAAAAAATAAAAAGTAACTGGCTAGATCAAGTAAAAGAAAATGATGTAGTAATATTACCGGGAGATTTTTCATGGGCGACTTATTTAGAAGATACAGAAAAAGATTTTGAATATTTAAATAATTTGCCAGGTAAAAAATTATTACTAAAAGGAAATCATGATTATTGGTGGACAACATTGACAAGTATGAGAAATTTTTTGTCAGAAAAAAATTTTAAAAATATTGATTTTATTTATAATAATGCTTATGAATATGGAAATGTTGTATTAACTGGAACAAGAGGATGGAGTAATACAGAAGACAATGATAATCAAAAATTACTAAAAAGAGAACAAATAAGATTGGAATTATCAATAAAAGATGGAATAGAAAGATACGGAAATAATAAAGAAATAATAGTATTTATGCATTACCCACCAATAACTAATTTACAAATATATGAAAATCAAACAAATGAATTTATAGAGATATTGAGAAAATATAATGTAAAAAAATGCTATTATGCGCATTTACATGGAAACTCTATAAAAGAAGCGATTATAGGAAAATATTTTGGTGTTGAATTTAATTTGGTAAGTGCAGATAGCCTAGATTTTAAATTAATGAAAATAGTTTAAAAAAGGAGAAAAGTATTGGATTTAGAAAAAGATGTAAAATTTGTAAAAGGTGTAGGACCAAGCAAAGTAAAACTATTAAATAAATTAGAAATATATACATTAAAAGACTTAATTTCATATTATCCAAGAACTTATGAAGATAGAAGTAAAGCAAAATATTTATCAGATTGTGTAGATGGAGAAGAAGCAACAATAGAAGCAATTGCTTGTAGTAGAATATCTGAAATAAGAATGCCTAAAAAAACTATGCAAAAATTAATTATAAGAGACGAAACAATGACAGGTACAGTAACTTGGTTTAATCAAAATTATTTAAAAAATATTTTTTATACAGGAAAAAAATATAGATTTTATGGGAAAATAAGTAAAAAATATAATAATATAAGCATTATTTCGCCTGTTTTTGATGAAATAGGTTGTACTAAAAATACAGGAAAGATAATACCGATTTATCCATTAACTTATCAATTAACTCAAAATGTTTTACGAAAAATAATAGAAAATGGAATAGCAGAAGTTAAAGATAATTTACAAGAAACTTTACCGGAATACTTACTCAAAGAATATAAACTTTTAAATATAAATCAAGCAATTCAGAATATACACTTCCCACAAAAATTCGAAGATT
The DNA here is from genome assembly GCA_944393345.1 of uncultured Clostridia bacterium. GTDB lineage: Bacteria > Bacillota > Clostridia > TANB77 > CAG-508 > CAG-269. Next base: position 10,866 of record CALXZW010000031.1, on the reverse strand, counting down.
TTAAATTGGCCAGATATAGATTAGTTTTTGAGGAATTGTTAACAACACAATTAGCACTTTTACAATTAAAAAATAATTATATGAACGATAAAAATGGAATAGCTTTTAACAAAGATGTAAAAATGTCAGAAATTATAAATGAATTACCTTTTAAATTAACCAAAGCACAATTAAGAGTTTTAGAAGAAATTGATAATAATATGGAATCAGAAAAGTCAATGAATAGATTATTACAAGGAGACGTTGGATCTGGTAAAACGGTAATTGCAATGTGTGCAGCTTTTAAAGCAGTAAGAAGCGGATATCAAGCAACAATTATTGCACCAACAGCGATACTTGCAATACAACATTTAGAAAATTTTAAAAATATTCTTGAAAAAATGAACATAAGATGTGAACTTTTAATTTCTGCAATAACTAAAAAGAAAAAAACAGAATTATTAGAAAGACTAAAAAATGGTGAAATAGATATATTGATAGGTACACATGCATTATTACAAGAAAATGTCGAGTTTAAAAATTTAGGATTAGTAGTAACAGATGAGCAACATAGATTTGGAGTAAAGCAAAGAACAACACTTGTTGAAAAAGGAAAAAATCCAGATGTGCTAGTAATGACAGCGACCCCAATTCCTAGAACATTAGCACTTATTTTATACGGAGATTTGGATATATCAATTATTGATGAATTACCACCAAATAGAAAAAAAATAGAAACATTTGCAGTTCAAAAAAACATGTCAGAAAGAGTGAACAATTTTGTAAGAAAACAAATAGAAGAGGGAAGACAAGCATATATAGTATGTCCATTAGTAGAGGAAAATGAAGAATCTGATTTAAAATCTGTACAAAAAATATATGAAACATATACAAAAGAAATTTTTCCTGAGTATAGGGTTCAATATATACATGGAAAAATGAAGCAGAAAGAAAAAGATGAGATAATGTTAAATTTTAAAAATAGGCAAATAGATATTTTGATTTCAACAACAGTTATAGAAGTAGGTGTAGATGTGCCAAATGCCAATATAATGGTAATAGAAAATGCAGAAAGATTTGGATTAGCAGCATTACATCAATTAAGAGGGAGAGTAGGAAGAGGCCAATATCAATCGTATTGTATTTTAAAATGTGAAGGAAAAAGTGAAAATGCAAGAAAAAGAATGAAAATAATGTGCGAAACAAATGATGGATTTATTATATCAGAAAAAGATTTAGAATTAAGAGGATCAGGAGATTTCTTTGGAACTATGCAACATGGATTACCAGAATTTAAAATTGCTAATCTTTTTGAAGATATGCCAATTTTAAAAACAGTTCAAGGAGTAGCAATAAAAATATTAGAAAAAGATCCAAATTTACAAAATGAAGAAAATAGATTACTTATAAATTTAATAAAAGATAAATTTTTAAAAAGAATTGAAATATAATTTGACAATTTAAGTAAAAAATATTAATATAAATATAATATATTAAGAAGAAAAATATTTGACAATAAATTAAAAAGGATGTTGATAAAATGTTTCCAATAATAATAAATTTAATTGCAGTAATACTTGTATTAATAGGTATAATATTAATTTTTGATGCTAGAATATTAACTAAAAAATTTTTTAGTTTTGGAGATCAGAATGAAGCAACAAATGGATTAAAAATAGTTGGATTTTTTATTGCAATAATTGGAGGAGTTATAATATATTTTATAAAATAAGGAGGAAAATTGAAATGAATAATAAAATACCTGAAGAAGAACAGAGAAAGTTTGATGAACTTTCAAAAGAAAATAAAGAATTTAAAATAAAAGACTTTTTTGAAAACGAAAATCAGGAAGCTGCTTTAATATTAATTACTCCAAATCAAGTTGTAAAGGCAAATGTTCCAGAGGGACAGACGCATTTTGATAGGCTAAATAATATTTTTAAATTGATATATGGTAAAACCAACTATATTCAAGGAGAAAATTTTGAAGAAATAGCTAAGAATTCAAAGGCAATATGTATATTATTAACACCTGAATATATTCCTCAACTTTTTTATTTTCCAAAAGAAATTAATGAAAGGCAATATTTTGAATTAAAAAATATATTACAAGAAATGGAGAAAACAAAGCAAGAGCTAGGCAAAGATATTGGGTATCTTGGTTCAATAAATCATGCTAATAAACCTGAAACACTTTTAATAGAAGCAAAAGGTATTGAAAAATTGTATGTAGAAGGCGAATTGCCAGAAAGAATATTAGAAGGAAATTATAAAGAACCATATAGTGGTGTAAATAATGATAAAGAAAAAGGAAAAATGCTATAAAAAAATAACAGTTAAAACTAATAACAAAAAAGCAATGATTTTTATATCAAAGTAGTAAATTTTTACAAAATACGAAAATAGAGAAAATTTCTAATAAACTTATAGACAATATAAAAAATATGTGCTATTATTTATAAGTACATATTTTTTGTATGTTTAATTGGTAGATATTAAAGAATTAAAAAATAATTAATATATTGATATAAAAAATATTGATAATTATATGATTTGTTTTTTGATATCTTATAAAATACTAAACTAAATCTAAACAATGTGTAATTTACTTCAAATTTAATATTAAAAATATGCCGGTGTGCTGGAATTGGTAGACGGGGCAGACTCAAAATCTGTTGTCAGCAATGGCGTGTGGGTTCGAGTCCCACCACCGGCACCATTAATGTTTCTGTTCGAACTAATTGAACAGTATTGATACAAAATCAATCAGAAAATGAAATCTGGTTGATTTTTTTGTTGCCTAAAAATAATAATCAAACAGATAAATGAGTTTTTGCTAATATCCGATTGGAAAATTGCATGAAATCTACAAAGCTAAAGTTTACAAGACTTTTAGTTTTGAAGAGATTAGTATCAAATCTTATGAAACATTTCATGACTGGTTATAGAAATTATAATCAGACGTGTTTTTACTTATAAAGATATGATTTTTATAATTTTTCTTGTGAAAAATCGATTATGATATATTTATATTGTAATTCAAGTTCCAATATGATATATTTTAATAAAGTTTAAGTTGAGAATGTAGAATATAATCTGCTGAAAGGGGAAAATGTAATGTATTAATAGTCAAGAGTGTTAAAAAGTTGTAAATAACTACTATGAAAAAAGTATAATAATTTTTCGATGAAACCGTTAAATTGGCTAAGTTCAATTAAAAAGTATCTAAAATAGGGGGATTGGTATGAAAAAGAAGAAATATATATTAGGATTGGTAATTATAATAATATTATTATTAATAGTTATCATGTATAATAAATTTATATGTAAGTATAATGGGCAAGAAATACAACTAACAAAAAATGGAAATATAGTTGTATATTTAAAAAGAATAAATTATGATTCTGAAAATGGACCTAAATTGGTATTTATAATTAATGGAGACGATAATACATCATATAGTACAAAAATTATAATAAAAAGTATTGAAGGTCTAAATCAACTATATTCAATATATAACATAGGAGTATCGAATAATAAAGAATTTGAAGTTGATTTATACACATATTATAAGAGAGATTTAGAAGCATTAAATTTAGAGAATAATAAAGATAGTTCGCAGAAGAATGGATATACAATATCAGATTATAAAGAAGCTTTCTTAAATGTAAAAAGTTTTGAAATAGAGATGGAAATAAATAAAACATGGACTGAGGAAACTAGTAATGATGATGGAATAGGTATATCTATGCCACAAGAAGAAAAAATAGCAGAGATTCATAAAATTATAAAAATAAATGGTAAAAAATCAAACTTAATAAGACAAATATATAGTAAAATAAATATTTTACAAAAATACGATGTAATGCAGGTTCCAGAAGATGTTGAATGGAAAAGTTTTGAAGAAATAGTACCAAATGAAATACTAGAAAAAATAGATAAAGTTGTTTTATTTGGAGAATCGCAAGGAAATGTAGAAAGAATTTTGGAAGAATTAAAAGCAAAACAATATGCAGAGTATCCAGACGGTATACCGACATATGATAGTGAGAAAGAAAAATATAGAATGTTAGATAATAATGAGGAGGTTATACTAAAGATAGACAGTTGTTATATAGAAAAACAACAAGGCTCTTCGAGCTTTGAAAAGTTAGAGGTTTTTTATAAAATAATTTATCAAAATAAAGAAGCTTATTATTGGATAAAATAGACAAATTAAATAAATAATTTAGTTGAAAATATGATGGTAAATGGCTAATATTGTGGATTTGTATATAGAAATCTACTTTGTAAATTATATGATAAACAAATTACAGATTTAAAAAAATCTAATGAGATAAGAAAACAAAAACTTTTAAAACATACAAGAAAAATGCAGAATGATAATTAAGTTTAGATGGAGTGATAGCACAAACTATCATTTCATTTTTTCATAAAAATGATGATTTAACACACAAAAGGAAAATTTTAGAAAGAGTGTTGCAATTTATAAAAATTATGATATACTTTAGTAAATTGATTGATATTTGTATCAATCGTCAAGAGAGCCAAAAGGTTGTAGATAACTACTTCGTTGGCACCAAAAAACATAATCGTCGCATCAGATGAGAAAAAGATTAGATTGACTGTAACAGGTCGATTTTTTTTGTGCCTAAAAAATTTTATAATATAGTTGACTAATACAAGAAAAAGTGATATAAATATAAGGTAAAATTGGCCCGTTGGTCAAGCGGTTAAGACGCCACCCTCTCAAGGTGGAATCATGGGTTCGATTCCCGTACGGGTCACCAACCTTAATTTAATATTATAAAATATTAAAAGGGAGTAGCTTTTTATTACTAATCAACAGTCGCGATATTAAAAAGTATCTGGTTAGTAAACTTTATATAAAGTAAGCAAGACTTTTAGAAGGAAAACAAAAATCCTTTTAAAAGTCTTTTTGATGTTATATAATGTATAAAAATACTAACTTAAGAGAAATAATTTTATTAGTAATAAAAATAATTAAAAAGGAGAGGATATATTTGGAAAACAAAAACTGGTTTAACAAAAGTATTAAGGATGTAGAAGAAGAATTAAAAACAGACATAAATAAAGGTCTAAATTTAGAGGAAGTGAAAAATAGACAAGAAAAATATGGGTATAATGAATTAAAAGCAGCTAAAAAGAAAACTTTATTACAAAGATTTTTAGATCAATTTAAAGATTTTTCAATAATTGTATTAATAATAGCGGCTTTAGTTTCAGGAGCAGTGGGAATTGCAGAAGGAGAAGGAATTACAGATACAATCATAATATTAATAGTAGTTTTAGTAAATGCAATTATAGGTGTAACACAAGAAGCTAAAGCAGAAAAATCTTTAGAGGCATTACAAAAACTAACAGATCATGCAGCGAAAGTTATTAGAAATGGAGAAGTGACTGTTATACCTGCAAGAGAATTAGTACCTGGAGATATTGTTGTATTAGATACAGGGGATTATATACCAGCAGATTTAAGAATAATAGAAGCTGTGAATTTAAAATCACAAGAATCATCATTAACAGGAGAATCAGTACCAGTTGAAAAGGAAACAAATGAAATACAAGGTGAAGAAATTGGTATAGGTGATAGAATAAATATGCTTTTTTCATCTAGTTTAGTAACATATGGTAGAGGAAAAGGTATAGTAGTAGAAACAGGAATGACAACAGAAGTAGGTAAAATTGCAGGAATGATTAATAAGGCAGAGAAACAAGAAACACCACTACAACAAAAATTAAATAAATTAGGAAAAACACTAGGAATAGCAGCTTTGTCTATATGTGTATTTATATTTATAATAGGATTGTTACAAGGAAAAGAACCTATTCATATGTTTATGACAGCAGTAAGTTTAGCAGTTGCAGCAATACCAGAAGGATTAGTAGCAGTATCAACAATAGTATTAGCTATAGGTGTACAGAAAATGGTAAAAAGAAACGCAATAGTAAAAAGGCTTCCAGCTGTTGAAACACTAGGAAGTGCTACAGTAATTTGTTCAGATAAAACAGGAACATTAACACAAAACAAAATGACAGTAGAAAAAATATTTATAAATGCTGAAACAAAAGATTTATTAGAATATAAAGGAAACATTGATGAAGATTTAACAAAACTTGTATACAGTAATATGTTTTGTAATGATACAAAAATATCAACAGATGGAACTTTAACTGGAGATCCAACAGAAACTGCTTTAGTAGATATGGGATTCAAATTAGATTTTGATCCATCAATATATGATAGAGCACCTCGTATTGAGGAAATACCATTTGATTCAGATAGAAAATTAATGACAACAGTAAACGAATTTAATGGAAAATATATAGTATATACCAAAGGTGGAGTAGATGAACTTTTAAATAAATGTAATAAATATTTATTTAAAGGTGAAATAAAAAATAATTTAGAGGAATATTCAATTACAATTAGAAAACATAATGAAGAAATGGCAAAAGAAGCATTAAGAGTTTTAGCTTGTGCATATAAAGAAATAGATCATAAACCAACAAAAGAAGAAATGAAGGAAATGGAAAAAGACTTAATATTTATAGGACTTGTTGGAATGATAGATCCTCCAAGAGAAGAAGCAAAACAAGCAGTAGAAAAATGTAAAACAGCAGGAATAAAAACAGTAATGATAACAGGAGACCACAAAATTACAGCAACAGCAATAGCAAAAAAATTAGGAATATTAGAAAATGATGATGAAGCAATTACAGGTCTAGAATTAGAAAAAATGACAGATGAAGAGTTAGAGAAAAATGTTAGACATTATTCAGTATATGCTAGAGTATCTCCAGAACATAAAGTAAGAATTGTAAAAGCATGGCAAAAAAATGGAGAAATAGTTGCAATGACAGGTGATGGAGTAAATGATAGTCCAGCATTAAAAACTTCTGATATAGGTTGTGCTATGGGAATTGTAGGAACAGATGTAGCAAAGGAAGCAGCAGATGTAATATTAACAGATGATAATTTTGCAACAATAGTATCAGCAGTAGAAGAAGGAAGAAGAATATATGACAATATCTTAAAAGTAATCCAATTTTTATTATCTAGTAATGTTGGTGAAATAGTAGTATTATTTTTGGCAACGTTATGCACACCATTATTTGCAAAATGGTTTGGAATTACAGATATAGCACATTTAGAAATATTATTACCAATTCATATATTGTGGATAAATTTAGTTACAGACTCATTACCAGCATTAGCATTAGCTTTTGATCCAGCAAATGCAGATATAATGAAGAGAAAACCTGCTAAACCAGGAAAAGGTGTTTTTACAAAAGGAATGACTTGGAGAGTTGTATATCAAGGAGTTATGATAGGATTATTAACACTAGGAGCATTTATGATAGGATTAGCAACTACAACAGAACCAATAGAAGGATTATCTTTAGATGAATCCAAAATAGAAGTTGGTCAAACAATGGCATTTGTTACACTTGCAATGTCGGAATTAGTACATGTATTTAATATAAGAAACAATAAAAGATCTGTATTTAAAACAAAAGTATTTAATAATAGTAAATTAATATTAGCAGTTATAGCTTCTGCGGCATTAATGCTTGTAATATTAGCAATTCCTGCACTAAGAGGAATATTTAGCATACCAGTATTACCACAAGAAAATATAATAGAACTTATAGGCTTAGTAATAGCTCCATTAGTTATTGTTGAAATCTTTAAATTATTAAAAATAAATACAGCTAAAGATGAGTAAGATTATGTATTAAAAATAGCAAGATTTTCTTGCTATTTTTAATGTTATATAGTAAAATAGGTGCATAAAAGTAAGGAGATGATAATTTTGAAAAATACATTTTATATAACAACACCAATCTATTATCCAAGTGGTAGATTTCATATAGGAACTGCATATACAACAGTATTGGCAGATAGTATGAAAAGATATCATAAATTAAAAGGAAAAGAAACATATATGTTAACTGGTACAGATGAACATGGACAAAAAATACAAGAAAAAGCACAAGAACAAGGAAAAACACCTAAAGAATATGTTGATGAAATGGCAAGGTTAGCAAAAGAATTATGGAAAAAAATGGACATACAATATGATGATTTTATACAAACTACAGAAGAAAGACATGAAAAAATAGTACAAAAAATATTTGATAAATTTATGGAACAAGGAGATATATATAAAGGAGAATATGAGGGGTGGTATTGTGTACCTTGTGAAACATATTTTACACAAACACAATTAGTTAATGGTAAATGTCCAGATTGTGGTAGAGAAGTAAAATTAATGAAAGAAGAAGCATACTTTTTCAATATGAAAAAATATGCTGATAGATTACTAGAATATTATGAAAAAAATCCAGAATTTATAAAACCAGAATATAGAAAAACAGAAATGATAAATAACTTTATAAAGCCAGGATTAGAAGATTTATGTGTTACTAGAACTAATTTTGATTGGGGAATAAAAGTTTTAAAAGATCCAAAACATGTAATATATGTATGGGTAGATGCATTAACAAACTATTTAACAGCTTTAGGATATATGTCAGATGATGATACATTATTTAAAAAATATTGGCCAGCAGATTTACAAATAGTAGGAAAAGATATAGCAAGATTTCATTTAATATATTGGCCTATATTTTTAATGGCTTTAGATTTACCATTACCAAAAACAATTTTAGTTCATAACTGGATTATGATGAAAGATGGTAAAATGTCAAAATCTAAAGGAAATGTTATATATCCAGAAACATTAATAGATAGATACGGATTAGATGCCACAAAATATTATTTATTAAGAGAAGTGCCAGCTAATCAAGATGGAATATTTTCACCAGAAGCATTTATAGAAAGATATAATTTTGATTTATGTAATGATTTAAGTAATCTATTAAATAGAACAGTATCAATGGTAAATAAATATTTCGATGGAAAAGTTCCAGAATATGTAGGAACTCCAAATGATGTAGACAAAGAGATAGAAGAATTTACTAAAAATCAAATATCAGAATTTGAAAATAAATGGAATAATTATGAAATAGCATTAAGTATTCAAGAAATATGGAATTTAGTTTCAAGAACTAACAAATATATAGATGAAACTATGCCATGGACTTTAGCTAAAGAAAATCAAAATCAAAAATTAAAATCTTGTATATATCATTTAATAGAAAATTTAAGAAGGATAGCAATATTAATAAAACCTTTTATGGATCAAACAGCAGAAAATATTTTAAGACAAATCGGAGTTGATCAAGAAGTATTAGAAACATGGGAATCTTTAAAAGAATATACTAAATTAAAAAACTTAACGGTAATTTCAAAAGGTGAACCTATATTTATGAGATTAAATCCTGAAGAAGAAATAGAATTTTTAAAAGAATCTATGAGAAATAATTAACAAAAGATAAAATAATATAAAAACTTTAGTAAATTGTTCATTTATTAAAGTTTTTTATGATGTGTAAATATATTAAAAATTAAACATACAAATATTTTATATAAATAATTCAAAATATACTATTAAAAATAACTAAAATGCGATATAATAAAAAAGAAAAATGTCAAAATAAAAGGAATATTAATATGAAAGAAAATGAAGAAATAAGTTTATACGAAATAGATACTAATGGGAAAATTAATAAAAATAAAGTAAAGATTGTTATAATATTAGTATTAACAGCTATATTTCTTGTAATTACATTAATATATTCTATAAATTCAATTAAAAGATATGAAGTATATAAGAAATATGAAACACAATTATTGTCAATTAAAGAAGAAGAAGAGTTAAAGAAAAAGAAGGAAGCGGAGGAATTAGAAAAGAAAAGACAAGAAAAGATTCCAAAACTAACTAATATAGGCAAACAAAATATAGAAAAAATATATAATTGTGATACAAAAAGAGTTTTTTTAACTTTTGATGATGGACCATCAATGCGAACTAATGAAATATTAGATATATTAAAACAAGAAAATATAAAAGCTACATTTTTTGTTTTAGGCAATTATGTTGAAAAAATGCCAGAAACAGTAAAAAGGATATATGATGAAGGTCATTATATTGCAAATCATGGTTATTCACATGTTTATGAACAGATATATTCATCACCTCAAGCGGTTTTAGATGAATACAATAAATGTAATGAAGCGATAAAAAATGCAATTGGAGTTCCAGAATATAATTCTCATTTGTTTAGATTTCCAGGAGGATTAGTAGGAGGAAAATATGCAGATATAAAACTTCAAGCTAAAGAATTATTGAATCAAAATAACATATTAAATGTCGATTGGAATGCATTAATAGGAGATTCAGAAAAAGCAAATGCATCAACAGATTTTTTATTACAAAGATTAAAGGATACTGTTGGAAACAAAAGTAGTCCGGTTATATTAATGCATGATGCGCCAGCAAAGAAATCAACTGTAGAAGCTTTGCCACAAATAATATCTTATTTAAAAGAGCAAGGTTATGAATTTAAGAATTTTTATGAGATAATAAAATAAAGATTGTAAGAAAGGAGAATAACTTTGAACAAGAATAAAACAAGTCAGTTAAATGGAATAGAAGATAAATTAGAATATCTAGGATTAGATCTAGAAAAAATTCCTAAAAAATTAAAAAAGTGTGATGAGATAAAATTTAAAATTCCTAAAAATTATGATGAGAATCAATACAAAGTATATAGATTTGTTCCAATAAATGATATACAAATTTTATTATCACCTGTAAACAGATTAGATGAAATTAGCGAAAAGTATAGAAAGTCTAAACCATTGTCAGAATATTTAGATAATGAGAACGAAGAAAATGTTGATAGATATACAACTTTCTTAAGAATGTTAAAAGAGGTAAAAATAGAGGATATAGA
>CALXZW010000030.1 GCA_944393345.1 uncultured Clostridia bacterium | reverse complement strand
CTGTGATAACTAATTTTGAAGATATTAATACTTCTAAAAATAGTTCTACCGTTACGAAAAGTAACATCGGTACATAAGGATGTATCCGAAAGGTTGAAAAAAATAAATCCAGCATTAGCTAAAGAGGTAAGGTTAATATTAGATGAAAATAAAGCAGAAAGACACATAAGAGGTGGAATGGCGACAAAATTAAAATATAGCCAAAATAAAAAATAGATTTAAAAGCTGAATTATTAATATAGAATTAATAGTTTAGCTTTTTTGTTAATACAAAAAAACTCACCAAAAGACAAAAACAAACATAATATATCTTAGGCTGAAATATATGAGGTGAGAAAAAAATGAAAACAGAATATAGAAAAATTTTAGAAGAAAATATTTTTGGAACAATATTACATTTAGATGGAGATAAAAAATATAGTGAAAAAGCATACAGATATTATCAAAAATTAGGATTAAAAGCTATTGTAAAAAATATACCAGAAAAAAAACAGCCACAAGTTGTATATACATTGTTAACCATATATAAACCAGATATATTAGTTATTACAGGTCATGATGCAATGATAAAAAAAGGAACAAAGTATTTAGATATATATAATTATAAAAATTCTAAATATTTTATTGAAACAGTAAAAAAAGCTAGAGAATATGATTACAAAAATAATAATAATTTAGTTATAATAGCAGGAGCTTGTCAAAGTTATTTTGAAGCACTAATAGAAGCGGGGGCAAATTTTGCATCATCACCTTCGAGAATTTTAATAGATTTTTTAGACCCAATAATTGTAGCGAAAAAAATTGCGTCAACAGAAAAGTATAAATATATTACAATAGAAGATATAGAAAATGAATTACGAGATGGTAAAAAAGGAGTTGGAGGAATAGGTGCAAATGGTAAAATGCATTAAAATAAAATCTTGTAATATAAATGTAATATAAATGTAATAAAAGCAAAAATAATATTCTTATCCATTGAAAAATAAGTGATTTGCAAGAATTTTACAGAACATACATTTTTTGACATTTTTTACTGTGAATGATATACTAAGTACATCTTATGAGAGTAGGTGATTGTATGATTTGTAAAACAGACATAGCAAATCTAAAAACTGATATCTTGGAAAAGATAGGACAAAAGATAATAGTAAAAGGCTCTTTAGGTAGAAGTAAAGTGTTTGAAAAAGAAGCTACACTAGAAAAAGCATATCCTAATATTTTTGTAGTAAAGTATGAGGAAAATGATAGAAATGTAACATATAGTTATACAGATGTATTAACAAGAACTGTTGAAGTTGATGTTTTTGATGGAAGAGCATATAGTCCATTAATACCACCAACAGTGCCAAATAAGAAGAAGTTATAATGTTTCAAAGGAAAATCTTTGAAACATTTTTTGTAATAATTTTATTATTGACCTCATAAGAATGTATAAAGAAAAATGTAAGGAGGTCAAATGATGATTGTAGATACTGTAAAAGAAAAATTATCTATAAATAAGTTAGTTTCATCTAAAAAAGAGATTATATTTGTAGAAGGAGATATGATTGTTCCAGATTCTAAACCTGATATATTGAATACAATTTGTACAAGTGGTGTAGTTAATATATATAATAAAGAGATATTAGATGAAAAAGTAAAGATATCAGGAAGCATAAATACATATATAATGTATTTATCAGAAAATAGTGAAGATAAGGTTAGAGGAATAAATACAAATTTAGATTTTTCTGAAAATATCGATGTAACAAATTGTAAACCAGAAATGAATTGCATTTTAGAAGTAAAATTAAAATCTATTGAATGTAAGGTTATAAATGGAAGAAAAATAGGAATTAAATCTACTTTAGAAGTAGAAATAAAAATATACAATAATGAAGAGACTGAAATAATCAATGATATAAAGAATAAAGATGATATTCAAATGTTAAAAGAAAATTTAAATGTAAATTCTTTAGTGGGATTAGGAGAAACAAAGATATATGCAAAAGATACTATTCAAATTGATAGTGTTGACAATTTGGCAGAAATTTTAAAAACAAATATAACAATGGTAGATAGAGATATTAAAATAAGTTACAATAAAGTATTAACTAAAGCAGAGGCAGAGGTAAAATTAATGTATTTAACTGAAGATAATAGAGTGAATGAAGTCATATCTAAAATTCCAGTAGTAGGTTTCATAGATATACCAAATGTTACAGAAGAAAATGTTTGCAATGTTAATTATGAAATAAAAAATATGGTAATAAAACCAAATTCTCAAGAAGAACACTCAATTTATATAGAAATAGAAGTGGGAGTGAGTTGTATTATATATGAAGAAAAACAAATAAATATAATACAAGATGTGTTTAGTCCATCAGAAAAATTGACTTATGAAAATAGGCAAATAATCACAATGAAAAATAGAAAAAACATTCAAATTACAAAACAAATAAATGAAAAAACAGAAATTAAGGGATTAGATAATAGAAATATTATTGATGTTGATATAGAACCAGAAATACTAAAAGAAAGTAGATTAAAGAATAAAATATTATATGAAGGAGAACTAAAATTAAAATATATTTTAAATAGTAGCAATTTGGATTTAGAAATTAGAGAAGGAAAAATACAATTTGAATATGTAATAGATAATATAGAAAATGGAGAAGATTTAAATATTGATACAAATATAGAAATAAAAGGAGCAGATTTTATAGTTCAAGAAGGAGGAATAATAACAAATAATGTAGATATGTTGGTAAATGCTAATTCCTATGAGAATGTTAAATTAAATCTTATTGAAAATTTACAATCAGATGGAGAAAGAGAGGAACAAGATTATAATATAGTAATGTACATAGTAAAAAAAGGAGATTCATTATGGAAAATAGCTAAAAGATTTGGTAGTACAGTCGAGGAAATTACAAGAGCAAATGGAATTGAAAACGAAAATATTATAATGCCAGGTGAAAAATTGTATATACCAAGATATGTAAAAAAAACCTCTACTAAGAATGTTTTGGTAGAAAATTATGTATAAAATCTATTCTAGAACAAGAATAAAAATTCCTAATAAATTAAGAAATTTAAGAAATATAAAAAATAGAAAAAGAATAACGATTTTAGTAATATTAATAATAGCTATTTTTACAGCAAAATTAATATTGGATTCAGTTCTTCCTATATTTGATGTATTATGCGAAAATAGAGCAAAATCAATAGCAACTATAATTTCAAATGAACAAGCAACATTGGTTATGCAAAAATATTCATATAACGATATGTTTATAATAGAAAAAGATAGTGAGCAAAACATTAATATGATAAGATCAAATGTAATTGTTATAAATGAAATAATATCTGATGTAGCAGTGAAAATTCAAGAAGAAATAAATAAAAGGGGTAGAGAAAATATACAGATAGCATTACGGAAGTTTTACAGGTTTTAAATTATTAGCAGGAAAAGGACCAGGAATTGATATAACTATTTCATCAATAGGAAATGTAGAAACAGATTTAAAAAGTGAATTTATAGAAAAAGGTATTAATCAAACTTTGCATAGAGTATATTTAGAAGTAAAGTGTGAAGTAAGTATTTTGACACCATTTGAAGATATTTCCAAGCAAATAACAAATCAAGTTTTGTTAGTAGAAAATGTAATAATTGGAAAAATACCAACCACATACTATAATTTAGAAGGAATAAATGAAAATGATAAATTAGAAGTAATAAATTAATAAAAAATAATTGTAATATTAACAAAAATGTGATATAAATATAAATGAATATTTTTAGTTAGGAGTGAAGGTTATGATTTTGGAATTACCAAATCAATTTAAACTTTCAGGTATTGAGGTAAAAGATGGAGGATTAATTATCCATCAGCCGGTTCGGTTTGAGGATTTAATGTATGATTTGACTTATGCATTAAGAAAAAACAGATGTATCTATTGTGGAAAGAAGCTGAATGCTAAAAACCGTACATTAGACCATCGCTATCCAAGAGATACTGGAGGAGTGAGTATTACAAATAACTTGTATCCAACCTGTTCTGTATGCAACTCGCGGAAAAGTAATTTATTACACCATGAGTATTTGCATATTAGGAAACTAAGAGGAAAATCAAAGAAAAAATTTTTGCAAAAAATAATCAGGCAAAAAGAGCAAATCAAGAGGAAAATAGGTTATTGTTTGCCAAAAAAGTGGGTTTCATTGGTAGAAATGAGTAAAATCAAATATGACAAAGTACCAAATGAAATGAGAGGAAAACGGTATTGCAGAATATTGGAATTTTATGAAAAATATCATAAATTACCACGTCCTGTGATTGTTGACAAAAGAATGCGACTTCTTGATGGATACAACATACTCTTTTTTGCAAGAGAATTTAAAATTGCAAAAGTGCCAGTAGTTATTCTGGAAAATGTAGAATACAAACCATAAAATAAAGTCCCTTACGCTATTTGGTGTAGGGGATTTTTATAAAAAAAGATTAATTTTTAGTTGACAGTATAAAAAATTATATGTTAAAATCCCATCTTTGACAGTTAAAACGAGCAATTCTTAGAGAGAGTAAAGATATAACCATTTTTGAAGTGCGTACCTAATTCAACATAATTTTGAGCTTTAAAAAAAATTTTTTCAGTATTTGCAATGGTTGTAGAGAATGGAAAAAAATGTATAAAAATTATAAAGAGGTAAAACACTTGATAATAAAGAGTTACAGAAGGTACGCAAAAAAACAAAGAGAAACTTGACTTTAAAACTATTGGAAGGGTAAGAGTACAGGGATTTTAAATTCTTCAAACTGTCAAACTCCCGAGATTAATTTTTAGTTGACAGTATAAAAAATTATATGTTAAAATATATTATACAAATAAATAGAAATGTGGAGACATACATTATTTATCTGATAATGCTTAGCCAACAACACAAAAATATGTGTTGTTTTTTATTGCAACAAGAATACAATAAAAATAGTATTTCTCACATATCTTATATAAAAAAGAAAGGGATGTGAATAAAAATGGGAAACAAAGAAAATATATTGGGAACCGAAAAAATAGGGAAATTAATTAAGAAATTTTCTATTCCTTGTATAATTTCATTATTAGTAAACTCGTTATATAATATTGTTGATCAAATATTTATTGGATGGGGAGTAGGATATTTAGGAAATGGAGCAACAAATGTAGTGTTTCCATTGACTATGGTCTGTTTAGCTTTTGCACTTATGTTTGGAGATGGTGCATCAGCATATTTAAGTTTAAAATTAGGTGAAAAAAAGAAAGAAGAAGCAAGTAAAGGAGTAGCAAATGGAATTATAATTTCTGTAATTACTTCATCAGTATTTTGCGTAGTTACTTTAATTTTTTTACCACAATTATTAAACTTATTTGGTTGTACAGATGCACTTAGAGAATATGCATTAAAGTATGGTTTTATTATAGCAATAGGATTACCATTTATGATGATAGGAACAACTTTAAATTCAATAATAAGAGCGGATGGGAATCCAAAATATGCTATGATATCAATGATATCAGGTGCAATCTTAAATACAATATTAGACCCTATTTTTATATTTGTATTTAAAATGGGGGTTGAAGGTGCAGCAATTGCAACAGCAATGAGTCAATTTTTAACATTTATTATAAATGTAATGTATATCAAAAAATTTAAGTCTATAACATTAAATAAAGAACAATTTAAATTTATTCCTAATATAGCTAAGAGAGTTTCTACTTTAGGAATTAGTAGTTTTATAACACAAATGAGTATAGTATTTGTAATGGCAACAGAAAATAACTTGTTAGCAAAATATGGAGCAGAATCAAAATTCGGAGCAGAGATTCCAATAACTGTACTTGGTATAGTTATGAAGATAAGTCAAATCTTAAATAGTATTATTATTGGAATAGCAGCAGGAGCACAACCAATATTAGGCTACAATTATGGTGCAGGCAAAAAAGAAAGAGTAAAAGCAACATTAAAAATTGTATTAGGATTAAGTGTAATAATAAGTACAATAGCATTTATTTTATTCCAAACAATACCAGATAAATTAATCTCAATTTTTGGTAGTGGAGACGAAAAATATATGGAGTTTGCTTGTATTGCTTTTAGAATTTATTTAATGTTATGTATATGTAATGGAATACAAATTCCATCAGGAATATTTTTCCAAGCAATAGGAAAGAGTGTGAAAAGTGCAATACTATCTCTATCAAGACAAATTATATTTCTAATTCCAGCTTTAATAATACTAGGAAAATTTTTTGGAATAGGTGGAATACTATATGCAGGTCCTCTAGCAGATGGATTAGCATTTATTTTAGCAGTAGCATTTTTAGCTTTAGAAATAAGGAGTTTAAATAAAAATCAAATACAAGAAACAGTAGTAGAAGAAAATACAAAAATCGAAAACAAATTGCAAAAACACATAGTTATAACAATATCAAGAGAATATGGCTCAGGAGGAAGATATATAGGTGAGTTATTAGCCAAAAGATTAGGAATAAAATTTTATGATAAAGAATTTATTACAACAGTTGCTAAAGAAACAGGTCTAACAGAAGAATATGTGAAAAATAATGAGCAAAGAAGAAATATATTAGATACTTTAAATAATGGTTATTATTTTGGATTAACAAATAGTGATGAAATGTTTATAAAAGAATCAGAGTTAATAAAAAGAATAGCTAACAAAGAATCTTGTGTGATAATAGGTAGATGTGCAGATTTTATCTTATCAGATATGACAAATGTAATTAAAATATTTGTATATAGTGATATGAAAGATAAAATAAATAGAGCAACAAAATATTATGGACTAGAAGAAAATGCAGAAAAGGAAATAAATAGAATAAATAAATTACGTGCGAATCATTATAAATATTATACAGGTGGAAAACAATGGAATAATTATTTAAATTATGATATTTGTATAAATAGTGATAAATTAGGAGCAGAAAAATCAGCAGAATTAATAGAAAATATTATTAACGATAAGACAGAAGCAAAAATTATTTAAAATAATCCTCTTCAGAATAATTCTGAAGAGGATTTTCTATTGAAAGGTATAGTATTTTTTTGCAATTTATGATATAATAAGAGTGTGTTTAAAAGAGGAGGAAATATAATGTCTAAAGAGGAAAAATTTGAATTTGATATTGCAAATTTAAAAAAAGATTTAGCAATAGAAAATATGGATATTAAAAATGAAGATATAGAATTGCTTAAAAGATATTGTAATGAAGAAATAACAATGGGAGAAATGATAGATATAATAAAAAAATCAATAACACAAGGAGTTTAATGTATGAGTGATTTATACGAGGCAAGGAATTCTATATATTGTTATAAAGATAGTAATGTTTTAAGAAATAAATTAAACATTACTAATAATTGTCTATTAGAAGAAGCAGAAAGAAAAATTGTATTAGCAAAATTGTATGATTTAAGACAAAATAAGAAAATAGGAAATTTTGACACAGAACACTTTATAGGTATTCATAGATATTTATTTGAAGATATATATCCTTTTGCAGGACTTTTTAGAACAGAAAATATAGCAAAGGGAAATTTTTCTTTTGCAGAATGGGAATATATAGAAGATGAACTTGAATTGTTGTTGGGAAAATTGAAAAAACAAGAATATTTAAAAAATTCTAATAAACAAGAAATAGCAAAATGGTTAGCGTATTATATGGCAGAATTAAATGTATTACATCCTTTTCGTGAAGGAAATGGAAGAACAATAAGAGAATTTATTAGGCAATTAGCTTTTAAAAATGGTTATGTTTTAGATTTGCAAGAAACTGAACCTCAACATATGTTAAATGCATGTATAAAATCTGTAATTGATACATATGAATTAGAACAAATATTATATAAATGTTTAAAAAAGATATAAAATAAAAGATCTCGGAAAATTAAAAATTCCGAGGTCTTTGTATTTTTATCTTTTTGAGAATTGTGGAGCTTTTCTAGCTTTTTTAAGACCGTATTTTTTTCTTTCTTTCATTCTAGGATCTCTTGTTAAGAATCCGTTTGATTTTAATAAAGGTCTATATTCATTATTTGCCTCATTTAAAGCTCTTGCTATACCATGTCTAATTGCACCAGCTTGACCAGTGAATCCACCACCTTTTACTGTACAAATAACATCATATTTTGCTGTTGTGTTTGTAACAGTTAGAGGTTGTTTTACGATAGCTTTTAAAGTTTCTAATCCGAAAAATTCATCAAGTTTTTTTCCATTAACAGTTATATTTCCAGAACCTTCAACTAATCTTACTCTAGCAACTGAACTTTTTCTTCTACCTGTACCATAAAAAACTATATTTTCTTTTTTAGCCATTTTATTTTACCTCCCATACTTCTGGTTTTTGTGCTTGATTTTCATGTTCACTACCAGCATAAACTCTTAATTTTTTTAGACTTTGTCTACCTAAAGAATTATGAGGTAACATTCCTTTTACAGCTAAAGTCATAGCTTTTTCTGGATTTTTTTCAAGCATTACTTTTGCAGAAACTTCTTTCATTCCTCCAATGTAACCTGAATGATGTCTGTAAACTTTTTGATTTAATTTGTTTCCTGTTAAAATTACATCTTTACAATTTAAAATTATAACATGATCACCCATATCAATATTAGGTGTATAAGTTGGTTTGTGTTTTCCTCTTAATAATTTTGCAGCTTCTGTAGCAACTCTACCAAGTGGTTTATTAGCAGCATCAATTATGTACCATTTGCTTTCTATTTCGCCTTTTTTAGCGCTAAATGTTGTATTATTCATGGTAATAAATACCCTCCTATTATTTTATTTTATATAATATGTTTTAAATATAAGCCACCGGGGAGAAGCTTTAATTTAATACATATTTAATCATATTTGCTAAATAATTTTAATATAAAATACTAGAAAAGTCAATACTTTTAGGATAAAAACATAAAAAAGTTGCCATAACTGTATAAAAATAAAATTCCCCCTAAAATCCAACTTGACAAAAACACTAATTATGTGTATACTGTAACCGTTAAACGAAGGAAGTATATATTATTAATAAGGAGCAAAATAAGATGAAAAATAAAATAAAAAGGATAGTAATTATTGCTATTATAGGAATTATTAGTTTGTTTTTTATGAATAAAAGTTTAGCGGCAAATACAGGAAAAGTATGTGTAGAAACAGCAAAACTTAGAGAAGAAGCAAATGTGGATTGTAAAGTGTTAGAATTAATCTCCATAAATGAAGAAGTAGAAATATTAGAAAAAACAGGACAATGGTATAAAGTAAAATATAATGAGATTACAGGATATTTAAGAGAAGACCTGTTAACAGTGGAAGAACAACAAAAAACTGTATCAGAAGAAACAACTGAACAAGTTTCAAATGAAGAAATACCAGTACAAAATCCAAGTGAAGTAACGCAAACAGAAGAAACACAAAAAGAGGAAACTACTACTCAAGAAACAACTACTGAACAAATTGAAACAGATATATATGGAAGAAAAAAAGTAAAAGAAGATACAAAATTAAAAATTGTACCATTGATAAATGCAAGTAGTGTTATAGATGTGAAAGCAGAAGAAGAGGTAAATGTTACAGAGATTATAAACGGATGGGCTTGCGTTGAAACATCAGTAGCAGAAGGTTGGATAAGACAAGAAAAATTAAAAGAAATAGAGGAAGAAAAAACAGAGGAAAAACCAGAAGAAGAACAACAAACACCAACAGAAAATAAAGTGGAAGTAAAAACTAAGTATATAAATTCTACAACTGTAAATTTAAGAAAAGAACCAAGTAAAGATTCAGAAATTGTAACTACAGTTGCAATAAATACACCAGTAGAAGTATATTCAGAAGATGGCAGTTGGAGTAAAGTAAAAGTAAATGATAAAGAAGGATATATTTCTTCTGCTTTATTATCAGATACAAAACAAGAAACTAATAGAAGTATGATAAATCCTAGAGAACCAAGTGAAGAAACACCAAAAGTTGAAACTAATACTAATGAAACATCAGTTCAAGACACAACAAAAGGAGCAACAGTGGTAGGAACTGCTAATAAATATTTAGGGTATAAATATGTTTATGGTGGAGCATCTCCATCAACAGGTTTTGATTGTTCTGGTTTTACATATTATGTATTTAAACAACATGGCATATCTTTAAATAGAACAGCAGCAGGACAATATTCAAATGGAGTATCAGTAGAAAAAGTAAATTTACAACCAGGTGATTTAGTAATGTTTGGAAAATCCGGAATAAATCATGTTGGTATATATATAGGTGGTGGAAGAATGATACATTCTGCCAATCCATCAAGAGGAGTTACAACAGATACAATAAATTCGGGGTATTATTATACAAATTATGTAGGAGCAAGAAGAGTTTTATAAAATGCAATTAAAATAATTAAGGAGGAATATACATATAAAAAGACCAATTTTAGTTGCAGTTATTGGGTATATAATAGGTATATTATGGGGGTTATACTTAGAAACAAGTATAATCCTTTTATATATTTTAATAATTGCAATATGCATAATAATAAAAATACTAAAAAATATATACTTAAAATTTAATCGAAATAATTTGCAAAAAAGAAAATTTAAATTATTATCTTTAAAACGATATTTTAGATATATAAAAATTTATTTAAATCAAAAAGTATTTATTCTAATAATTATTATTTCTATTATTTCAAATACAATAGTAAATTTCCAAGAAAAAAAGTATTTAAATTTATATAAAGAAAATGAAAATTTATCTTTTATAGCAATAGTTGTAGGTAACAGAGAAGAAAAAGAATATAAAGATACATATAAAATTAAAGTAGTTAATATGCTAAATAAAAAAGATAATAAAAATTATAAAGATACTTTTTTAATATTAAGTATTGATAAAAAATCAAAAATTTTATTAGAATATGGAGATAAAATAAAAGTAGAAGGAGAATATGTAAAGCCAGAAAAGGGAAGAAATTACGGTGGCTTTGATTATTCTAGTTATCTTAAAACTTTAAAAATATATGGAACTATAAAAACTAGTAAAGTAAAAACTCTAGAAAAAGAATATTTAAATAATGTATTTATGTTAGCAAATAGAGTAAATGTAAAGATAAAAGAAAATATAAAAAAATTAATGGATGATAAGTATGCTTCGATATTAATAGGATTAATTTTAGGAGATATATCTAATATAGAGGAAGAATTAAAAGAAAAGTTTAAAATTGCTAATATGTCACATATATTAGCAATATCTGGAATGCATATAACATATATAATTATAGGTATTAATTTAATTTTAAAAAATTTTCTAGGAAAGAAAAAAACAAGAATAATTACAATTGCTATTTTAGTAATATATGTTTTTATAACAGGTTTTTCTCCATCAATTGTAAGAGCAAGCATCATGGGAATAATGGTTTTAATATCCAAATTAATACATAAAAGAAATGATACTTGGACAGCGATAAGTTTATCACTTTTAGTTTTACTTATATATAATCCATATTTATTAGGAAATATTGGATTACAATTATCATATTTAGGAACAATTGGAATAATTGTTTTTAACAAAAACATACATAAATTTTTATGTGAAATTAAATTTGAAAATGATAAAGTAAAATATAAAATTAATAGAAAACTAATATTAATAATAGATAGAATAAAAGAAATTTTAGCAATTACTTTTTCAGCACAAATAATGATTATGCCAGTAATGTTATTTCATTTTAATATATTAGGAATTTATTTTTTTATTTCAAATCTTTTAGTTAGTATCATAATAGGTCCAATTATAATTATAGGTGCAATAGGAGTTATAACTTCATTTTTTTCTATGGAAATATCTAGATTTATTTTATTCATAGTTTTAATAGGAATAAAATTTTTAATAAACATTTCAGAAATTGCAAATTTACCTTTTTCTAAAATATATTTGTCAACACCTAAAATTTGGCAAATAATTATTTATTATATAATAGTAATTATTTTAAATAAAATTTATTCTGCATATTCTAACAAAAAAATAAATAATACAGAAAGAAGAATTAAAAATTTAGTAGCTTTAGCAAAATATGAATTTTATAAAAATAAAAAACAATTATTGCATAAAATTATTATAATAATACTTTTTATTTTTACAATAAATTTAATTCCTAAAGAATTAAAAATACATTTTATTGATGTAGGACAAGGCGATTCTACGTTTATTATAACTCCTAAAAATAAAACTATTTTAATAGATGGGGGAGGAAGTGAATCTAAAGAATTTGATGTGGGCAAAAGTACATTATTGCCATATTTATTAGATAAAGGTTATACAAAGATAGATTATATTTTTATATCCCATTTTGATCAAGACCATGTTGGTGGAATAATAACAATTTTAAAAGAATTAAATGTTGGACAACTGTTTATTACAAAACAAGAGGAGTCACTTAAATATGAAGAAGTTATAAAGTTAGCTAAAAGTAAAAAAATAAAAATAAATATTGTAAAAAGTAAAAGTAAAATACAAATAGAAAAAGATTTATATATTAACGTTTTATGGCCAGGAGGTAAATATATAGAAGAAAATAGTATAAATAATAATTCAATGGTTGCTAAACTTTGTTATAAAGATTTTTCAATGATGTTTACTGGAGATATTGAAGAAATGGCTGAAAAAGAAATATTAAAAGAATATAAAGATAGTAATATATTAAGTTCTACAGTTTTAAAGGTAGCACATCATGGCTCAAAAACTTCATCAAGCAAAGAATTTTTAGAGAAAGTATCACCTAAATTTGCATTAATAGGTGTAGGAAAGAATAATTTGTTTGGACATCCTAGTAATGAGGTACTTAATAATTTAGAAGATATTAAATGTAAATATTATAGAACTGATGAAAAAGGAGAAATCATTTTAAGAGTTAAAGGGGAAAATATTTTAATAAATGGGTTTATCGAATAAGCAGTTCTAAATTATATAAAAATTTGTTAAATTGTATAAAAATAGTAAATCTGTAAATACTAACTAAAAAGGTATTGGTAGTGTAAATTAATTTATGAAAAAATGGTAAACATAAGCTAATTAAGACTTATCCTCTAACTCGATTATAATATGCTTTATAAAATTTTATAAAGGCTGAAATGAATAGGCTTCGCCTAGCCTTTACAAAATTTTAAAAGCACATAGATTTTAGTTAAGAGGATACATAATTAATTTAGTCTAAGGGGGTAGAACATATTTTAGCAGAAATGCTTTAATATCAATGCTTTAAGCTATTTTTTTATATATAAACTTTACACAACCAAGGTATTTATGGAGGGATAACTATGAATAAAGTAATAATGGTAATGATATGTATAGTAGTAATTTTAGGAGCGGTAATAACTGCAATAGTAATATCAAAGCCAAATGAAAAGGAAAATATAGAAATAGAACAAACAAAGGTATCAGAAGAAAAAATTTTAGATGATTGCACAGAAGAATATGAAAGAATAGAAAATAATAATATGATAGAAACAACTGCAAATGAAGAAAAGATATCTCCTAATTGTTCTATAACATATAAAAAATATTATAAAGAATGTGGACATACTACAAATGAATATAATAATATTCCAAAAGAATTAATCAATTTTACAGAGGAAGAATTAAAAGAAAAATATCCAGATTGGCAAATAGAAAAATTTTCTTCAAATGAAATAATACTTTATAAAGAAATAGAAGGAAGTTGTAATGAACATTTTGTAGTAAGAGAAAAAGAAGGAAAAGTAGTTATTTACAAAATCTTGGAAAATGGGGAAGAAGAGGAATTTGAAGTTACACAAATTTCAACAGATTATCTAACTGAAACTGATAAAATGGAAATGGAAAAGGGGATAAAAGTTAATGGTAAACAAAAATTAAATCAACTAATTGAAGATTTTGAGTAAACTATAAACAGTATGTAATCTATAATAAAAAAACTAAAATCTCTAAGAGAATTTTAGTTTTTTTTCTTTGTTAACTTTAGCGTTAAACCCCCAGCTATGCTGGGGAGTCCCATAAAACTTATAGTTATGATTAATGTAACAAAAAAA
>CALXZW010000029.1 GCA_944393345.1 uncultured Clostridia bacterium | reverse complement strand
TATGTTTCTATAGTTCCTTGATTAGGAAAAATTATTTGTGTCATTAATTTTAAAAGTGTTGATTTACCACTTCCATTTACTCCAATTAATGCAACCGTTTCACCTTTTTTTATATCTAAATTTATATCTTTTAATATTTCTCTTTTTTCTCGTCTTTTATTTCTAGCCCAAAATAGAGCTCTTTCTTTTAATGTATTAGCCCTATCATAATATACATTAAAATTTTTATATACATGATCAACTTTAATTGCTATCTCATTATTATTTTCTTTCATTTTTTAGCTCCTTTTTTATATTTCGATTTCCGTCTAATTATATCATAAATTCTATTGTTGTCAATTAAAACAAACAAAAAACCATATATCGTTTTTTATACTTTATATGGTTTTTAAGTCTCACTTTATCTTTTAATTTATAATGATATTTTGTAATATACTGTTAGTTGTTTCAAATGTTTCTTTATCTTTTATATTATCATTTTTTCATCTATATCATTATCTATTTTTTCTTCTGTATCAATTCCTTCCGATTTTACTTCGTCCTCTTTGTTTATTTTTTCTTTTTCTTCTATGTATTCTTCTTTATTTTCTTGTTTTTCTTTTGCATTTTCTGTATCTTGTTTTAAAATAATATTTTTTGTTTGTTCTTGTATCTTTATGTTATTCCCATTCACTATTACTTTATTTCCATTTGTGCAAATTCCTATTTCTCCCTGTTTTGTTATTTTTGCCGTTTGTTTTTGACTTTCTTTATCTGCTTGATTCTTTGGATTTGTTAATTTTGCTTCTATATAATATTCTTTATTTGTATCTAATCCTTCTATACATTTATCAAAGTAATATTTTATTCCACCTTCGTATCCTACATACATTTCCATTTCTACTTTTCCATCTGTTGATTTTAAATACATTTTTGGTATATTACTTGGTGTTCTACATTCTCCATTTACCCATTCTGCTATATAAATATATCCACTTATGAAATTATCTCCTGTACCATTTTGAATTATTTTCATATCATATAATTCTGTATTTATTGTTCCATAATATAAACTACCATCTTGAATTTTTATTTTGTTCTCACTTACCATTACTTTATTTCCATTTGTGCAAATTCCTATTTCTCCCTGTTTTGTTATTTTTGCCGTTTGTTTTTGACTTTCTTTATCTGCTTGATTCTTTGGATTTGTTAATTTTGCTTCTATATAATATTCTTTATTTGTATCTAATCCTTCTATACATTTATCAAAGTAATATTTTATTCCACCTTCGTATCCTACATACATTTCCATTTCTACTTTTCCATCTGTTGATTTTAAATACATTTTTGGTATATTACTTGGTGTTCTACATTCTCCATTTACCCATTCTGCTATATAAATATATCCACTTATGAAATTATCTCCTGTACCATTTTGAATTATTTTCATATCATATAATTCTGTATTTATTGTTCCATAATATAAACTGCTGTCTTGAATTTTTATTTTATTATCTTTTGCATCAACAATCATACTACCCTTTTCACCTATTCTTTGATCAGGAATTCTTACAGTCTGTGATTTGTAAATAGATATGTTATCTTCATTTACTAATTGTGCTTCTATATAATATTCTTTTGCTATATCTAACCCTTCCAAGCATTTATCAAAATAATATTTTATTCCTTCTTCATATCCCACATACATTTCTAAATTAACTTTACCATCTGTTGACTTTAAATACAATTTAGGCAATATGTTTGGTGTCTTACATTCGCCATCTATCCATTCCGCTATATACATATATCCGCTAATGTAGTTATTCCCACTGCTTTCTATAAGATTTATATCTATTAGTTCTGTATTTATATTTCCTTTGTATTTTAATTTAAAAATATCATCTTGTGATACTACAGTTATATCTCTGCCTTTAAATTTACCTACTGTTTTATTGCCTAGATATATTCGTTGAATTTTACTTTTTTCTGATGCAATATTTCCTTCTGAAACTAATTTAGCTTCAATATAATATTGTTTTAATAAATCATAATTTTCTATATTTTTATCAAAATAATATTCTATACTTCCTTCATATCCAACATATGCTAATTCGTTAACTGTTCCATCTGTTGACTTTATCCTTACTTCTGGAATAGCTTTAGGTGTAGTACAATTTTCTCCAATCCATTCTGCTATATAAACATATCCACTTATATAATTTTCACCTATAGAATTTTGAATTATATTTATATCTATTAATTCTGTATTAATAGTTCCTTCATAAGTTCCATTTGAAAAAGTTATTTTATTATTTACTATTTTGATTGTTTTTCCTTTATAATTTTCTTTAAGTACTTTATCTTTTAATTGTACTCTTTGAGTTTTACTATTAATATTTTCTACATTTTGTGTGCTTGTTAATACCGCTTCAATATAATATTGTTTTTCAGTATCTAACCCTTCTATATTCTTATCAAAATAATATTTTATTCCTTCTTCATATCCTACATATAAATCTGTTGAAAATGTACCATCTGTTGATTTTAACATAATTTTTGGAATTCCTCTTGGTGTTCTACATTCTCCATTAACCCATTCTGCTATATAAATATATCCGCTTATAAAATTATTACCATCACTTTCAA
This sequence comes from uncultured Clostridia bacterium, assembly GCA_944393345.1. GTDB lineage: Bacteria > Bacillota > Clostridia > TANB77 > CAG-508 > CAG-269. Next base: position 11,607 of record CALXZW010000029.1, on the reverse strand, counting down.
TAACATTTATATCTATTAATTCTGTATTTATGCTTCCTTTATAATTATCTGTTGGCCTTGGTATTGCTTGTTTTGGCATATTTTCATAAAGTGGTATTGTAAATTCAAATGAACTATTCAATATTTCATTTTTTTTGTATGTTTGATACATTGTATTTCCTTCATCATTTGCTGCTCTTACATTTTGCATATATTGATGATTATACAAGCCTCCTTTTTGTATAACATCAAATTTTTGAAAATATAATGTAGTTTGTCCTTCGTTTATATAACCCTCTTTTATAAATTTTGCTCCACCTTTTATTGATGCCTCTGCCGTTGTCCATCCTTGTTCATAGGCATATTTAGCTCCAGCCAATAATCCTTCTTCAGTATTATTTCCACTTACATTTATATTAAATAAATTATAAACTTTAACAAATTCCCCACTTTCGGTTCTATATATGTATCCATTCATAGCTCCCGCACCATTTACACCTTGTTCCTGCCTTATTCTAGCAACAATATGAAATGGACTTATATTCTCTGTTTCTGCTGCTTCCATTATGGCATCTATGTATGATGGTACATTTAAAAATGTACCTTCTACCATTTTTTCTATTGCAGATCTATCTCCAACTGATGAAGCTAAATCTTGAAATTGGAAAATATATGCTTCATCTAAACTATTTCGTGGATCTATCATATATTCAATAGCTTCTTTAGATGCACAATACCATCTTTTTGAAACGTCGTATTTTCTTTCTCCACATATCGGACATCTCCAACCTTCTGAGTATGTATCATATATTAAATTTGATGGACTACCACCATGCCCCACATATTCTCCTGCTATTACAGAATTCCAATCTAATCCAGTATATAAAACTTTTATTTTCCAATTAGGATGCTTTGACTGTATGCTTTTTAAGCTATTCTTTATACCTGGATATTTAGACTCATTTATTGCATCTATATCGTAACTTGTACTTGCTGCATATATGTTGTTTTTATAAATAATTCCTAATATCATCGTCAAAAATATTACAAATAATATTTTTATAACTTTATTCTTCATAAGTATATTCCTCCTTTTTTCCCCTTTAAGATTTATTTTTCGTATTTAGTATATATTAAATTTAGTCATTTTTCAACAAAATTCTATTATTTTCTTCTTCCAATTATTTCAAAAAATAAAGAAAAGCTTTCGCCTTTCTCTATTTTTTCTTAATCTATCTTATTATCTTCACGTTTTACTTGGTTGGATATCTCATGTTCTTTAGTAACATTTTCTGTTATAAAATTATTTTTTTCTTTATTGATTATCTCTATATCTTTTTCCTCTACTAATATGTCTTTACTTTCTTCTATTTTTGCTTCAGCATCTTCTTCATCTAAAATTTCATCTTTGATTCTATTATTTAAAATCATTATTTTATTTCCATCTGTGTTAACTTTATTTCCATTTGTACAAATTCCTATTACTCCCTGTTTCGTTATTCTCGCTATTTGTTCTTGACTTTCTTTATCTGCTTGATTTTTTGGATTTGTTAATTTTGCTTCTATATAATATTCTTTACTTACATCTATATTTTCTATATTTTTGTCAAAATAGTATTTTATTCCACCTTCATATCCTACATACATTTCTGTTAGAAATTCACCATCTGTTGATTTTAAATACATCTTTGGCATTTTACTTGGTGTCTTGCATTCTCCATCTACCCATTCTGCTATATAAATATATCCACTTATGTAATTATCTCCTGCTCCATTTTGAATTATTTTCATATCATATAATTCTGTATTTATCGTTCCATAATATGAACTTACATCTTTCAATTTTATATTGTTTCCAATTACATTTACTTGTTTTCCATTTGTACAGGTTCCTATTGTTCCTTGTTTTGTTATTCTAGCTACTTGTTTTTGGCTTTCTTGGTCTGCTTGATTCTTTGGATTTGTTAATACTGCTTCTATATAATATTCTTTACTTTCATCTATATTTTCTATATTTTTATCAAAATAGTATTTTATTCCGCCTTCATATCCTACATACATTTCTGTTAGAAATTCACCGTCTGTTGATTTTAAATACATCTTTGGCATTTTACTTGGTGTCTTGCATTCTCCATCTACCCATTCTGCTATATAAATGTATCCACTTATATAATTATCTCCTGCTCCATTTTGAATTATTTTCATATCATATAATTCTGTATTTATTGTTCCATAATATAAACTTTCATCTATTATTTTTAAATGATTATCATTAACTATCTGCACTTTTCTTCCATCTGTAAACTTTCCATCTACAGTATTAATTGAAAATTTTGCTTTTTGTGTCTTTTCTTCTTCTTTGGCTGTATTACTTATATCTGTCAAAACTACTTCAATATAATATTCTTTTGACATATCTATGTTTTGAATATTTTTATCATAATAGTATTCAATTCCATTTTCATAATTTACATACATATCAGTTGATATTTTTCCATCTGTTGATTTCAATGTCATTTTTGGCAAAGTAGAAGGGTTTTTACATTTTCCATCCACCCATTCTGCTATATAAATTTTTCCACTTATGTAATTATCACCTGCACTATTTTGTATTATATTCATTTGGGTTAACTCTGTATTTATTGTTCCTAGATATGTTATAGTAAATTTGTCATCTTTTGCTGTTACTGTAATACCATTTAATTTTCCTACTTCTTTAGTTCCTATTTGTATTATCTGTTTCTTTTCTTTTTCTGTCTCGATATTATCTTCAGATGTTAACCTAGCTTCTATATAATATTCTTTTGTTTTATCTAGATTTTGTATATTTTTATAAAAATAATATTTACTATCGTTTTTATATTCTACAATGACTTTTTCGTTAATAGCGTTGTCTGTTGATTTTATGTATATTTCAGGCATTGATTTTGGATTTCTAATATTATCTTCTACAATCTCATATATAGCTATCTCTCCTGATATATATGTTTCTTCTGTTGAGTTTTCTGTTAGTTTTATTTCTTTTAATTTAGTATCTATTTTCCCTTTATATTCTCCTTCTGAAAATACTAATTTATTATTAACAGTTTTTAATACTCTATCTTTATAATTTTCATTAAGTATCTTATTTGGCAGTTTTACTACTTGAGTTTTATTCTCTATTGTTTCCTTATTTTTAGAGTCCGTTAATTGGGCTTCGATATAGTATTCTTTATTTATATCTAAATCACCTATATATTTATCAAAGTAATATTTTATTCCACCTTCGTAACCCACATATAAATCTGTTGAAAATGTTCCATCTGTTGATTTTAAAGTTAATTTTGGTAATTTACTAGGAGTTCTACAATCTCCATTTACCCACTCTGCTATATAAATGTATCCTTGTAAGTAATCTTTATTTCCATTTGCAATTATATGATTTAAACTTACTAGCTCAGTATTTATAGTACCGTAAAATTCTCTTCTAAATAATTCCTTATTTTTTATAATAGCTTGTGCATCTGCTTCTGCTATTTTATTTAGCATAGTATCATTTAAATAGTGTTCTCTATCATAAGGATTATTTATAAATGCATGTTCTACTAAAATTGCTGGAATATCCATATGCATAGGCCAACTTATAATTCCATAATAATCTGCTACCGTTCCATCTGGATATACGTCCCAATCAGCACCTTTCACTGTTCTTGGCTTAGGTGAGAATGATGGTATTCCAATATTTCTTAAATTTTTTAATATATCTAAACCTAATATATTAGAATATTCATAATATCTTTTTTGAGTAGTATTACGTGTTATATACGTTTCTGCTCCTGATAAGCTATTTGAACTTCCATTCGAATTAATATGAAAACTTACTAATAAATCTGCATCATTATCTTTGGCTCTTTTGGCTCTTAATTCTCTTGAGTCAACAGTCTCGTTTTCAGTTTTCGTTAATACTCCTGTTATTCCTGGAGTGTTATCTAAAATTTCTTTTACTCTTGATGCTATTTTCCAAGTTAAATTTTTTTCTTGTAAACCTCCTCCTATTGCTCCTGAATCATTTCCTCCATGTCCTGGATCCAAAGCTACTATAATGTCACTTGATGCAAAAGATACATTAGTAAAGCTTAAAAATATTATAACTAAAAATATCATTGTTATAAAGTATTTCTTTGTTTTCATAATATCTCCCTTTCTAATTTTAATTTTATAAAAAATTACAGTTGTAAAACTTATCTTTAGTTTACAATTGTAATCTATTTTTGTCAATATTTTTTTAGAATTTTATTTTTGTTTTTATTATACCTGGTATATACAATAAATTATATAAAAATTTATTAAATTTTCCATTTATTTTTTTACTACTATTTTTAGCTTTTGTAAGACAAGTAAATAATATGTAATGTTTAATTACATATAATCTCTTCTTAAAATCTATGCCTTGCATATCTCTTTCTAATATTTCCTTAAAATATTCATAATATCCATAAGGATTTTCTTTAAATTCTTCTTGTATGTTCTTTGTATATCCATTTTCTTGGTACTCACATACCATAATTGGTTTATTTATGCATATTATTTTATATTTTAGATCCATTTCATGATACATTCTTGCTTCTGTTACAAACTTTTCACTATTTTCTAATTTGTGATAATATTGTTTTCGTATTTTGCATAAAAATACTATTGATTTTTCTCCATTTTCTCCTTCTTTAAAATATAAATCAAACATTGTCGTCTTTTTATTTTTAAATTTTTTTCCCATATTATTTCCATTTTGATCATATTTTAGAAAGCATAACCCATAGATATTATTTTCTTCTTTATTTTCTTCATATGACTTTTTTATAATTTCAAAAGCATCTTTTGTAAAATAGTCATCAGAATCGCAGTCTACTATTAAATCTCCTGTTGCACTTTCTACTAAATTATTAATAGCTACCATTTTTCCTCGATTTTCTTGATAAAAATATTTTATTTCTACTTGTTCTGTTTGTTTTTGAAACTCTTGTATTATAGTTTTAGTATTATCTGTAGAACCATCATCCATAATTAACCATTCAATGTCTACTCCATAATTTGAATTTTCTACTAAACTATTATAAAGTTTTTCTAATAAATTTCCTCTATTATATGTTGGTGTAAGCACTGAAATTTTCATGTTATTCACCTACTACTTCTATAATTTCTTTTATTTTCTTTGAATTATCATATGCTGCTTTTTCTATATTTCCTTGTTTTTTTTCTTTATGCTCTTTTATTATTTTTTCTAGGCCTTCATATATTCCTTGTTCTGTATTGCCTAAAATTACACTATTAGGGTAATTTGATACCGCTTCTCTTGCTGCAGTATCTGTAATAATAATTGACTTATTTAAAATTTTTGCTTCTTCTAATACCATTCCATAACCTTCGAATTGTGAAAGTAGACAAAAATAATCAGCTTCTTTGACATATGGATATGGATTTTCCTTTTTACCTAGTAAAAAGAAACTATCTTCTACTTTATAGTCTTTAATTATTTTTTCTAGTTTTTCTTTTTCTGGACCGTCTCCTATTATGTAAAAATTATGCTTATGCCCTAGATTTTTTATAAGTTCACTATGAATCCTAATTAATCTATCTAACGCTTTTTGTGGTACTAATCTTGCAACTGTAACAAAATTAATAACATCTTTATTAAATTCCTTTTCTAGTTTTTCATTAGCATTTTCTATAACTCTATTTGCATCAATATAATTATAAATCACTCTTTTTTCTTTACGTTTAATCTCTTTCTCTTTATATGCTTCATTAAATTTTTCTAAGTTATCTTTACTTACAAAAATCAATTTATCATATTTAGAATAAATATTTTTATCTATTACTTTTTTTATTTTTGATTTTAAACCTGTACCAAATACTTTTGAAATATCGTTGTGTATCCACACTATTTTATTTACTTTAGTATTTTTTACACTAAATAGCCTTGTTATTGGTCCTTCTAAGAAAGAAATTTCTACATTATAATCTCCTTTTATCTTCTTTTTATAAATGTAGTTTTTAAGTGCTAATACTTTTAATGGTGCTATTAGTTTTCTATTTAATTTAGGTAATTCTAAGTAGCTTACTTTGTATAAACTTTCTAATTTTATTTTTTTATTTAATTGTTTTTCTAGTTCTCCATTTGCATATATTGTAAATATTGTAATATCATATTGGTTGCATAACGCATTTGCTATATCTACTAATACTCTTTCTGCTCCCCCTAAAGTTAAACTAGTTATTCCAAATAAAATCTTTTTCATTTTCTTCCTCTTTCTTATTTTTGAATCATAGCCAAAATTGTTGTATACATTTCATAAGTAAAGCGATTTATTGTCTTCATATATAAATTTTTTATTCCTTTTCCTTTTTTCAATATCTCATTGTTTTTCCAATTCGGAAATTTAGTATTTACATTATCCCATGTTAAATTTAATAATTTTTCTTGTAAGTTGTCATCTTTAATTTTTACGATCCTTAGTAATGAACTACAAAATGCATATCTTACATAAATATATTCTAATTCTTCTTGATATTTTTCGTATATATCTTTTTCTTTGTAATATTCAATTACATGATCTAAAACATCGAATATCTCCTTTGTTCTTTCATTTTGTGAATTTGAAATAGACCCTTCTCTTTGTACATAATGTATGCATGGCTTTTTTAAGAAGGATACCTTTTCAATATAAGGAATTAATTTATATGTAAATTCGGTATCTTCATAGCGATATCCTTTTGGAAATCTTACTTCACTTTTTTCTAAAATTTCTCTTTTTATTAGTTTATTCCATGCAACTACTCTTATTTTTTCAATCATTTCATTTTTACCATGATATATTGTCCCTATATCTTCTTTTTGTTTATCTGGATATTCCCAATAAAAGTTACATTCTACCATGTCGCTATTTTCTTTCTTAGCCATATTATACATTTCTTCATACATATCTTTTTCCACATAATCATCAGAATCTAAGAATGCAATATATTCTCCTTTAGTATAAGGAATTGCATAATTTCTAGCATCGGATAAACCACCATTTTCTTTTTCTAAATATACTAATTTTTCTGGATACCTTCTTAAAAACTTATTTACAATTTCTATACTTCTATCTGTTGATCCATCATTTACTAGTATTATTTCTATATCCTTTAATGTTTGATTAACTAATGTATCTAAACATTTTTCTATATATCCTTCTACATTATAAAATGGAACTATTATGCTTACCTTTGGCATATACTTTTACCTCATTTTCAAATATAATCTTACAGAGAACTTTAACATTATTCTCTTTACTGCTTGTTTTAAATTAGTTGGTTTGATATTTTTATATAATTCTCTTTTCTTAATTTCTTTTATGTATTTGTTTTGTTCTTGTCCACTTAACGTACTTGCTTTCAATATAACAGAATTAGTATAATATCTTTTTACTATTTCCTTCGTTTCTTTTTTTATTTCGTAAACATCAATTAATTGTTTCATATTATCATAATGATCTAGCATATCTTTTGCTCTAGCTATATCTTTTTTTGTATCTTTACTTCTTGTTAAACTTTCTTCTGTTTGTAAATAAAAATATCCATAAATATTAGTAGAAACAAAACTTTTAGCTTGTATAATAATTAATGGCGTTAATCCATAATCTTCATGATATCTTAATTTATATTCAAAATTATTTTCTATAAAAAATTCTCTCTTATATAGGTAAATACAAGCTGGATCTATAAATTTATCAAATGTGCACAATTTTTTAAATGCTTCTTCTCCTGTACATTTTTCAAATACAGGGCCATCCAATTTTTCTAATATTTTTCCATTGATGTCTACTGTTTGCATTTTGAATTTTATTACATCTATATTGTCATCCATATATTTTTCTAGATTCTTAAATAAGTCCTTATCTAAATAATCATCTGGATCAAAAAAAGAAATATATTTACCAGTGGCAAATTTAACTCCGTGATTTCTTGCTGAAGCTAAACCACCATTTTCTTTTTTGTAATATTTAATTGGCATTTCTGGATGTTCTTTTTGATAATTCAATATAATTTCTTCTGAATTATCTTTTGTTCCATCATTTACGATTATAATTTCAAAGTCTTGCAATGTTTGTTCTGCAAGACTTTCTAAGCATTTTTTTATATATTTTTCTACATTATATACTGGTATAATTATACTTACTTTTGGCATGTTTTTCTCCTAAATCTTCGTTTAATATTCTTCAGATAATCTGACTATAATTTTGTTATTCTCTAATAATTGTATTGAATCTGCTTTTGGGTATATTGGCATATTATTTTCCTCGGCATATTGTTTTGCATTTTCAAATTCTTCTGCTGTTGCCATATTAAAATCATGTCCTAAAATATTTAAAAAAGCTGTAGCCCTTTGATTCACTCCGTAAATATATTGATAATCGAACTCAAAGAAAGATCTTCCTATTATTTCACTCTTTAAATATGCATTTTTTAAATCTGGTAAATGCTCTCCAACAAATACTATTGTATATTCTTCATTATCATTATACCATTCTTTTTCTTCAATTCTTCCTGCCAATTCATGTGCAAAATATTCATCTTTTTTATATGTTATATCTGCGGTATAAAATAGGTTAGCGGTTGTATAAGATTGTATATAAGCCATACCTATTACAAATACTAATCCTATTACCAACAAATATTTTAGACTTTTTCTTTGGGCTAAAAATCCTATCAACAAATTAATCATTATTCCTATTACAAAAGAATAATTAAATTGTGTTCTTTTTAATTGATCTACCCCTGTTATTATCATAATATAAAATGGAGCCATTAATATTCCTATTGTAGCTAAGACTATTCCAATTTTTAATTGTTTTTTTATTGCTAAGTGTACAATCATTCCTATTCCTACAAATATTGAAATAATATATCCTATATTGTAAAAAATAGTATCACAATATAGTACATTTTTTATACAATATGCTATATTTATTAAACATTGTTTAATTCCATCTTTAGTCCATGCTGACTGTAAATATGTAGTATCTTGTTGTCCCAATATTCTTGAGATAACAAAATAAATTGCTGCTATAAATAAAAATATCCCTATTTGTTTTAATAAATAAATCCAATTATTATCTTTATCTTTTATTACTTTTAATAAATAACAAACTGCTACTGTTGCTATATATAATAATATAATAGATTGATAAACTGCAAATCCTATTATTGACATTCCAACAGCTACTAAATAACAAAATACCTTTTTTATTTTGTTTTCTTCTTCTATTCCATGGTTCACAAGAAGAATTGATACTGGTATCATTAATATTGCTATTGCCATACCAGCATTTTGCAATACAAAATTATATTGTTCCGCAAAAATCGGATTGGTAATAAAGATTATTGGAAAAATAAATTGAAACTTTACAAATATTTCTTTGTACTTTTCATCTATTAACGTATAGAATAAGTAATTATACGCAATAGAATATATTATCATAATTACTACTGTTAGAAAATTTGATGCAAATATTGGTAATGTTCCCATTTGTAAAAAATCATTTAAAAATACTAATCCCCATCTACTTAAACTTATCCACCAAGAATCATTACCTCCCGTTTCCAATTGATTTATATAAAGTTCTGTATCAATCGAAAAACCTCCGCTTATTAGTCTTTGTCCAAATGCAAATAAGGTGAATAATACAATTATTATTATTGAAATTTTTGATTTTTTTAAAAATACTACTATATCATTATATTCTTTTCTTTCTTCCATTTTTCCTCCTTACGTTTTATTTAACTCCTTTTATTTTATTTCTTAACTTCCACCATTTCGAGTTCTTTATTGCTTCATTCTCTTCTTTGTATTTTGCTAACTCTTTTATTTTAATTTCTAATTCTTCTTTTATTTCTTGTATTTCTTTTTGATGTTCTCTTATTTTTTTTTCTCTTTCATCTCCATTTGCTAAAATATCTAAAAACCATATATTTCTATTAACAATATCTTTCATGCATTCACTATATATTCTTTTATCATTTTGACTTTTTATAACTTCTTCTAATTCTTCAATTCTATTATTCTTAACAAATGCAACAATAATATTATATATAGCATCTTTTCTTTGTGCTTCAAAAGGTCTATCTGGTAATTTCATATTTTTTTCTGCTTCATCATAAAAATTTAAAATCTTTTTACCATATTTCAAACTAAATTCTTCTTTGTCTTTATTGTCTTCGCTCCACCAAATCCCCTTATTATGTCTTCTATATGCTGACATTACTTTATCTATCATTTTTATTTTTCCATCTTCTGCATGTAATAAATGTAAATAATAATCTCCCGGAACTATATTTCGTGGAATATAATCTAACAAATTTTTATTATTAAATTTCCATCTATAAACAACACTATTAGCAACAACATAGTTTCCTTTTATTAAATCTTCTAATACAGTTATTTCTTTTACATTTTGAGGAATTATTTTTTCCTCTTTTTCATTATTTTCATAAAACATTCTTGATTTGTGAAAGCAAATATTAAAATCTTTGTTTAAATCTAGAAATTCTATTTGTTCTTGTAACTTATTTTCGTCTGTCCAAAAATCATCCCCATCACATAGAGCCACATATTCTGAATCTTTAACTTTTGATAAAGTATTAAAAAAATTATCCATTGCACCTGAATTTTTTTCATTATATATTACTTCTATCTTTTCTGGATATTTTTTCTTATATCTTTTTAATATTTCTCTTGTACCATCTTTCGAACAATCATCACTTACTAATATTTTAAATGGAAATTTCGTTTTTTGCATAATTATTCCATCTATTGCTTGTCCGATATATTTTTCTTGATTATATGTAGTAATAACTATTGTAATCTTCATAGAGTTCCTCCTATTATTTTTTCACTTAAGATTTCTATATTTCTCTTTCTATTTTTTATTTTTTTACAAGGTATTCCTACATAAATTCCCCATTTTTCTAAATCCTTGTTTACAAAAGACATAGCCCCTACTGCCGTTCCTTCTTTTATTTTTACATTTGGCATTACTAATGTATTTGCTCCTAATTGAACAAATTTTTCTAAAGTAACTTTTCCTCCAGTAACATTTGTATATTCTTTTGAAACCATGGGACTAATCATATATTCTCCAGAAAAATCATCTGATGCACTATATATTGTGCATCTTGCTGAACAACCACAAAAATCTTTTATCTCTATTCCATATTTTCCGTATAATGCAGTATAAGCTGCAATATGAACATAATTACCAATTTCAATATTTCCAGATAAAATGCAAAAGTCATCAATCCTTACATTATTACCAATCTTTATTGTTTCTGGTGAATATATACTGACTTTTTTACTAATCAACACATTTTCCCCATAACTTTTCAATCCTATCTCATTTAATTCTTCTGCCGAATAAAAACTATCCATTTTTTTCCCTTTCAGCACATATTTCTTTTAATAAATTTATTCTAGGAATAATTTGATATTTCTTTGAATATATTTTCTTGGCTTTTATTTTTCCTTTTTTCGCAATTTTTATAATTTTTGTTGGCTTTTTGTATATTTTTTCTATTTTCTTAATTATATTATCTACATTAGTTTTATTTATT
>CALXZW010000028.1 GCA_944393345.1 uncultured Clostridia bacterium | reverse complement strand
TAAGTCCATGTAATCTTCTTTATTTTCTATTCTTTTTACTTGTGGTTTTTCTTCTTTAATAGCCTTTAAATCCATTGCTACATCTGGCTTTGCTTGATTGTGGCAATAATATCTAATCTCCTCAGAAAAAATACATCCACAATATTTTTGCATATATAAACCTAACTCTCTTGCTTTTGTCTGTCCTTCTCTAAATCCAACTCTAAAATCTCTATATAAAAACTCTACATCATATTTCTCTGCCATTTGTTTTGCAACTTCTATTAAAGCTTCATGATTTTGATATGGGCTTACTAATAATGTTGTAGAAAAATGTGTATATCCGTGTTCTTTAGCATATTTTGCTGTTTGCTCTAATCTTACTTTGTAACAATAATTTTTACATCTATTTTGTAAATCTCCTATCACATTTTTACAAAAATCCTGTAATCCATAATTTTCTTCAAATATTGCTTTTACATTAATGCTTTTAGTATATTCTTTTAAACAATCTCTTCTTGCTTTATATTCCATGTATGGATGTATATTTGGATTAAACCAATATACTATAGGCTCTATTTCTTCTTTTCTTAAACTCTCTATACAATATACACTACATGGAGCACAACAAGTGTGTATTAATAATTTCATTCAACTCAACTCCAGTTACTTTTATTTATATTTTTTGCATTTTAATATTTTTAAATGTGTCCCTAACCGATACAAAATATCTAAAAGGAAATATCCCTAATTAGACATTTCATAACCTAAATGTTTATATGCAGGTGGTAATACCATTCTTCCCCTTAATGTTCTTGCTATAAAACCTAATTGTATTAAATATGGTTCATAGACATCTTCTATTGTGTCTACTTCTTCTCCCACTGTTGCTGATAATGCTTCTATTCCTACTGGCTTTCCTGCATATTGTGTTATCATAACATCTAATAATTTTCTATCTGTTTCATCTAGCCCTAATTCATCTATTTCTAATTTATTTAATGCATGTTTAGTTATTTTTAATGTAATATTTCCATCTCCTAAAACTGCTGCATAATCTCTTACTCTTTTTAATAATCTATTAGCAATTCTTGGTGTTCCTCTTGATCTTCTAGCGATCTCTTTTGCCGCTTCTTCTTCTATTTCTACTTCTAATATTTTACTTGACCTTTTTACTATTTTAGTTAAATCTTCTGTGTTATATAATTCTAATCTATGTACTATTCCAAATCTATCTCTTAATGGTGTAGTAAGCGAACCTGCTTTAGTAGTGGCTCCTATCAATGTGAATTTAGGCAAATCCAATCTTATTGATCTTGCGCTTGGTCCTTTTCCGATGATAATGTCTAATGTATAGTCTTCTAATGCTGGATATAGTATTTCTTCTACACTTTTGCTTAATCTATGAATTTCATCTATAAATAACACATCAAATTCTGAAAGGTTTGTAAGTAATGCTGCTAAATCTCCAGGTTTTTCAATTGCTGGCCCTGAAGTTATCTTTATATTTGAATTCATCTCATTCGAAATAATATTAGACAATGTAGTTTTTCCTAGTCCTGGTGGTCCATAGAATAAACAATGATCTAAAGGTTCACCTCTTTTTTTTGCTGCTTCTATATAGACTTTCATATTCTCTTTTATTTTATCTTGTCCTATATATTCATCTAATGTTTTTGGTCTTAATGAATTTTCTAATCTTTCTTCACCTTTATTTTCTAATTCTGGACTTATTATTCTTTCTTCATCCATTTACTTTTTACCCTCCTCATATTGTCCATCTATTTACCTTTAAGTAAATTATTAACACTAACTGAATTTGAAATTTCTAATTCCATTTTCATATAATTATAGTATTCATCCAATAATTCTTTTGTATCTTTATCAATATTATCTAAATCTATTTTTTCTCCCGTTTTTATATCATACCAATTCTCATCATAATAGTGTCTACTTGTAATAATCCTTTCATTATTTAAACATACAAAGCCCTTAGATGCAAACATATTAGTTCCTAATGAAAATCCATCTTCTAAATTGCACATATATGCTAATGTCGGTTTTATATCTAACTTACTAACTGGTTTTTCTAATTTTAAATTAAAAATTCCAGGAATTTTTAATCCACATAATACTTTTGTATAATTTAATTTTAAATCTACATCTGTAATATTCGAATCTGTATATCCTAAAAAGTCTATCATTTCTTCATTATACATATTCATTCCATTATGGTCTCCAAAAACTAAAATTGCCGTATCTTCATATAATCCTTGCTTTTTTAACTCGTCTATAAATATTCCAAATGCATAATCAGCATAATTAGCTGATTCTAAATAATTTCCAAAAAAAGTATTTTTATATTTTCCAACATCTATATTTATTTTGCTTCTATCTTTTAATCCATCTAAAGTAAATCCTGTATGAGAAGATGCAGATACTATATATGTTATAAAAGGGGTTTCATAATCTTTTAACTTATCTACTGCCTGTTTATATAACAATTCATCTGATAAATACCCATTTATAATTTCTGAAGTATCATTAAATTGTTCCATCAATACTAAATCATCCAAATTTAATCTTCCATATACATTACCTCTATTCCAAAAATATGGATAATTCCCATGCATATATGATGTATGATAATTTTTATCTTTAAATATTTTAAATAAATCATCATAATCATTTGTAAAATATTTACTAAAAGACATTCCATTTTCCATTGGATAAATAGATGTAATTGTTGAATGTTCTGAATCCGCCGTAGAAGAATAACTCTGCATATTCATATTTTGAATTTCAATATTTTCATTTAAAAATTTATTTAAATTTGGAGTTATTTGTTTTCCATTTATTTCTTTGTTTACAACAAATTCTTGTATAGATTCTAATTGTAATATAATGATATTTTTTTGTTCTAAAATATTTTTAAATGGATATCTTTCCTGCCCATATTTTTTATCATAATCTACTTTTAATTCATTATAATCTTTTATCATATCATCATAATTTTTATATTTTGTATTACTTTTTATTGTTATTGCATTTTCAATATCATAGATATGATATCCTAAAATTGTAGCTTGTCTTATTTGTATATCTTTATTAAATGAATTATCTTTACTTTTTTCAACATATTTTACACCTACTATACAAAAGATTATTATACCTAAAGTTCCAACAATACATTTTCCAATTAATTGCTTTTTAGATTTTAAAACTTTTTTTTCAATCTTTATAATCCTAAATATAATTAAAACAATAATAAATACTATGTCTATAAAATATAATATACTTTTTAATTGTATCACAATTGGTAATGTACTTAATATTTCTTGGCCATATTGTAAATTCGTTATTTGGGCTATGGATAAAACACTACTAGAATATGTATAATATGCATTATCTCCAAATAACAAAAAACTTATAAATATATTTATTATTATTGAACTTATAATTCTTGTTCTATTAGGTAAAATAATTAAAAAACATACTAGAATAATTGTAAAATACATCGTTCCTAAAACTGTTTCCATATTTATTTTTTCATTAATAGCTATTGTATTATTATAAAATAATATTGTTTTAAAAAATATAAGAATACATATAATAACTGGAAACCAAATAGAATTAAATATTTTGTATAATATGTTTTTTACTTTTTCTTTTGCTCCATTTATTGCCACATTGTTTCTCCTTTATTCTATTTTTTTAATAAATTCTTCTATTATTTTTAACATTTTTTCATTATTTTCTTTGTATGAAATTGGATTAAATTCTTCTATTTTTAAAAAAGCTGATTTTAATTCTTCTACTTCATTGATACCTATTATATATCCTTTTTTATTAAATAATTCTACAATTTCTTTTTGATGATCATTTACATGTTCACTATATTTGTGAAGTCTTGGAATTGCAATTACTTTTTTCCCTTTTTTTATAGACATAATAATTGAACCTACTCCTCCATGAGTAATTATTAAATCTGCATTTTCTAGTAATTTTTCTAATTCTTCTTTAGAAACAAAATCTATTAATTTCATATTTTGAGTTTCATATTTTGTATAGCCATTTTGTACTATAACTTCTTCATTTATTATATTTTCACTTATTAATTTATCAATTTCTTCTAATAGCCTGTAAAAACTATTATTTTGAGTTCCTAATAATACTAAAATCATGAAAAAATCGAACCTCCATATATTGCTTTTGGATATAATTTTAACATTTCTTCCCATTGAACTATAAATAAATCTGCTATTGGATATATAAGCCTACCTGTTGCTGTTTTTTTATTTGTATTTGCAAATGTCTCTATATATATAATTTTACTCCCTAAAATTTTTCCTAAAACACACATTGGGCCTGCTGTGTGTGTACCTGTTGTTACTATTGCTTTAGGTCTTATTTTAAAATATAGATATATTGTTTTTATACACAAATATATATATGTAAATATGTATTTTACTAATTTCGCTCTTGTCCCATATGGTAGAAAATATATTTTTTCTTTATATTTTTCTTTTAAATTTTCATTTGTTTTATCTTTTTCTGTTATTATATAATAATCATACTTTTCAAATAATGGAGATAATTGTAGTAATTCATTTAAATGTCCTCCTGTACTTGAAATAAACATTACTTTTTTTTTCATAAACTCACCTTTTTTACTATTTTCTATATTATATCTTTTTTTTTAGTTACTGTCTAGTAAATTTTTTATAATAGAAAAAAACATTAATCTATAGTTGTTTACTACAAATTAATGTCTTTACTTTAAGCTCTTGGATGAGCTTTTTTATAGATATCTTTTAAACCATCATCTTGGAATTGCATATATACTTGTGTTGAAGAAATATCTGAATGTCCTAACATCATTTGAATTGCTTTTAAGTCTGCTCCATTTTGTAATAAATGTGTGGCAAAAGAATGTCTTAATACATGTGGTGTTATATCTTTTGTAATATGTGCTTGTTCTTTATAATATTTTATAATTTTCCAAAAGCCTTGTCTTGTTAATCTTCCACCATTTATATTTACAAATAATGCTTTTTCGTCATCATCTTTTATTAAAATGTTTCTTGCTTCTTTTATATATTCTTTTAATGCTTTTAATGATAAATTTCCTAGAGGAATATTTCTTTGTTTGTTACCATTTCTACAAATAACAAAACCTTCATCTAAATTTACATCATCTATATTTAAGGAAATAATTTCTGTTACTCTCATTCCTGTTGCATAAGCAAATTCAAGCATTGCTTTATCACGAGTTCCTTTTAAATCTACATCTTTAGGTTGTTCTAATAATAATTCAACTTCTTTTGAAGTTAATACATTTGGTATTCTTTTTTCAATTTTTGGTGATTGAATATGTGCTGTTGGGTCTTCTTTTATTTTTTTATTTCTTAATACAAATTGATAAAAAGATCTTATTGATGCTATACATCTTGATATACTTGAAGCTTTTTTCCCGTCTTCTTGTAGTTCTTTTATGTAATCATTTATATCTTCTGGTTTTACTCTGTTATAATGAATTTCGCAAGCTTCTAAATATCTTTTAAATTGTTTTAAATCTCTTTGATATGATTGTAATGTATTTTGTGATACTTTTTTTTCTTCTTCTAAAAATTTGAAAAAAAACTTTAATTGTCTTTCCATTGATTTCCCCTACCTCTTTTTATTCTATTTACATAAACCATATATGTTATATCAAACTATTATAAAAAAGTAAATAGATTTTAATAATTTTTTAAAAATATTTTATTGTCAATTTTAACATATTTGTTGATAAAAAAGTTTCAACAGTTGAAGATAAAATTAGCAAAATTATCATTAATAAAGAAAATAATGTATGTCTTAGCATTTCTACTTTTATATTTTCTGTTTCTTTGTTCTTAGTAATTGATTTATATAATTTAATTCCACTAACAGATATTCCTAAAATTGCTGGAATAAATATTAGATTTTGAATTACTAAAGTTATTAGTATAAAAGATAATCCTTTTGATAATCCCATAATTGTTATAAATGTTGATATTGTATATCCTAGACAAAATCCTCTATACAGTACTATTCCTAAAACTACTGGTATTCCTATAATAGTTGTTCCAAAAAACCACATTACTATTCCTAAAATTATATTTTGTTTTATACTTGTTTTTATCAACTCTACATTGTCCAAATTCTGTGCATTTTTAAAATTAGTTATAAAATTGTTAACATATTCGTTTATTTGGTTTCTTTGTTCTTATTGTACATTATTTATAAATAATACTTCAATAATTATTCATATTATAAATATTAATAATATTATTATATATTCTTTAATATTATTTTCAATATGTCCTTTAATTAATTGTATTAATTTTATTTTTTTCTTTTTCATAATAAAAATCTCCTTATCTTTTATACATAATGTGTATTCGATAAGAAGATTTTTAGAACTTTTTATTTTACTGTTCCGTAATTTCCTCCCCCTCCGGAGTGAACTTCCATTTTCCCTTCTCTAGCTTTTACAATATTTATTGCAACTTTTTCTCCTACAACCGCTTCTATATCATCTTGATTTAATTTATGTAAGATATTCATTTCTGTTTCAAATGTATTCAATAATTTTTCTATAGTTTTTCCTCCAACACCTGGAATAAACCCTAATGGTATTTGATATATATATGGAGGTCTGTTTTTAGGACTTTGTGTGTTTATTTTATCTTTTATCAATTCTATTCTATCAAAAACTCCAAACGTTACATTTGTTCCTTTGCACATAGGACATCGTTCTACAGGTTCTTTAGTTTCAATTGTCTTTTCACAGTCATCACAATATGTTCTATGATATTTACCCAGTTTAGGATCTAAACCATAATTTGCCAATATTTTTCTACCATCTTCATTTTTTAATGCTTTTACAATTTCTTTAAAAGATATATCTTCTACTTGCATTTTATTATATTCTCTTGCTATTTTAGGTAATGAATGTGCATCTGAATTAGTTAAAAAAGTTTTATTTTCCAATTCAGATATTGTATCTGCTAAAAAAGTATCAGAACTTAAACCTAATTCTACAGCAAAGATTTTATCATATTTTTCTTTAAAAATATCTTCAAGCCTATCTGTACAATTTCCATAATAACTTTTAAATGGTGTAAATATATGTGCTGGTATTAATATACCATTATATTTTTCTACAATATCAATTAATTCATATCCAGATAAATCTGACCTTTGTGTACTTAGTGTTATGTTTTTTATATGATTACTCATTTCATTTGAAAATCGTTTTATATCCTCTAAATGTGGAAAAAAACATATATTATGTGCACTACCTTTTTTCCCATTTCTTCCTTTTTCAGATGTTTCAACTTCGCTTCCTAATAATATACAAACTTTATCTTTATATATAATCCCTCCATCTTTTAATTCATATGCTTCTCCACTTTTTAAAAATTTTTCAATGTCTTCTATTACATAAGGTGAAGCACAATCTATTATTCCTACTACATTTATTCCTTTTCTATCTGCACATTCTTTTGCTATATTTGCAAAATTCAAACTTCTTGCAGCAGTTATTTTTATTGGTTTTCCATTTTCACTTCTTCCTATGTGTACATGTAAATCTGCAAATATTTCGTACATTTTTATTCCATCCTTTTTTATCTATTATTGATTACTTTCTACTCCATTTTTTAAACTTTCCAAATGACTCATTATTTTTTGTGTAGTCTCTTGACTAAACAATGGTCTGTTTGGATTTTCAACACTTTCAAACATTTCGTGTGATAAATTTTCATTTATTAGCTTATCTACTTGTGGTTCGTATTCCCAAATAATATTTTTTATATAATTAGCAATTCCATCTGATTCATACAGTATTTTAGCTAGTCTTCTTAATGCTGTCATATTTACTAAACTATGCATTTGAATTGTTTCTATATAATTTACAAAATCTATAAATACAGTTAAATATCTATTATATAAATCTTTTAAATTTCTATGCTCTAATAGAACTAGTGCTTCATCTGGTTTAAATCCAATTCTTTCTGGTCTATCTAAAAGCATACCTCCAAATTGATCAACTAATTCTAATATATCACTTTCTTTTTCCCTTGGATTACTTCCACTATATCTATTTATTTGTTCACAAATTTTGCAAAATCTTTTTCCAAACCCTAAAGTACTTAAATAATCTGCTCCATCTTTAGCATATGTATGAACTCTGTCTAAATCTTGTGCATTGTCTATCTTTTTACAATTACATAATAATGAAGCAGTTAATATTAAATTATTATCAACTTCTATTTTTGAATAATTTAAAAATAATCTTAATATTTCCGTTTTAAAAATCACTGTTTTATCAAAAAAAATATTAGTTTTTTTTGATAAATAATATACTATTTCCATTTTCGAAGCTAAATCAGGTTCATTTAAAATATATTCTGCAAAACTATCCATTTTTTCCTCCTATATTTACACTAAACATCAATTTTATTATAATTTAAACAAAACTTTTTTTCAATAGTTTTATATTTTGTAATATAATTGTAATATTAAATTTGTTTTATTGCTTGTCTTGCTAGTTCATCACATCTATTATTATATTTATTATCACTATGTCCTTTTACTTTTATAAAGTTAACCTTGTGTTTTTTTGTTAGATTATATAGTTCTTCCCATATTTCTTTATTTTTTACAGGTTCCTTATTAGCTGTTTTCCAATTATTTTTTACCCAATTATAAATCCATCCTTGTTTAAAACCATTTACAACATATGCACTATCGCTATATAAATCTACTTCACATTCGAACTTTAACATTTTTAATCCTTCAATTACTGCAGTTAATTCCATAATATTATTAGTTGTATTTTTCATTCCACCTGATATTTCCTTTTGATTATCTTTATACATTAATATTGCTCCCC
The DNA here is from genome assembly GCA_944393345.1 of uncultured Clostridia bacterium. GTDB lineage: Bacteria > Bacillota > Clostridia > TANB77 > CAG-508 > CAG-269. The sequence goes on along the minus strand of CALXZW010000028.1, from coordinate 5,674 downwards.
AACCACCTGGTCCTGGATTTCCCGAGCATGCACCATCTGTATAAATTGTTACTTTTTCCATTTTTTTACTCCTTACTCTTAATTGTTTTTTTTTCAATTTTATGATAGTATTATACCAATGATTTATATATTATACAATAATAATTTTTATTTATATATATTTAAATATATAGAAAGGACTGATATCTCAAATGGAAAAAGTTTTAGGAATTATTGCTGAATATAATCCGTTTCATAATGGACATCTTTATCATTTAGAGCATTCAAAAAAAATAACTAATTCTAAATATTCAATCGCTGTTATATCTGGAAATTTTACTCAGAGAGGTGATACTTCTATTGTTGATAAATGGTCAAAAACAGAAATGGCTATCCAAAATGGTGTAGATTTAGTACTAGAATTACCTCTACTTTATTCTATTTCTAGTGCCGAGAATTTTGCTACTGGTGCTATAAAAATTTTGGATTCTCTAAATATAATTGATAACATTTCATTTGGAAGTGAATGCGAAGATATTAGTATTTTAAATAATATTGCAGAAATTTTATGTAATGAACCTTCTTCTTTTAAAACTATTTTAGCTAGTTCATTAGATTCAGGATTATCATATCCTAAAGCTAGAGAAATTGCTTTAAGCCACTACTTTTCTGATACTCCTAATTTTCTAGAAATTATTTCTTCACCTAATAATATTTTGGGTATCGAATATATTAAAGCATTAAAGAGATTAAATAGTAAAATTAATCCTATTTCTATTTCTCGTATAAATAATAATTATAACGATATTAAATATTCTGGAAATATTGCTAGTGCTACTTCTATAAGAACTTTATTAAAAGAAAAAAAGATTAATGAATTGTATAATTTGTTACCAAAAGATAGTTATCAAATTTTAAATAAAAATATTGAAAATGGTAATTTTGTACCTGATATTTATACTTTTGAAAAGGAGATTATTTATTCTTTGAGAAAAATGGAACTTAATAATATTTCAAAATTAGCAGAAATTTCAGAAGGATTAGAATTCAAGTTAAAAAAATCTGCTAATTCTTGTAATAATTTAATAAATCTTTTAGATTTATTAAAATCAAAAAGATATACTATTTCTAAATTAAGAAGAATTTTATTATATGTTTTACTTGGAATTACAAAAAATGATTTAGAATTATCTAAAAACATTACTCCTTATATTAGAGTCTTAGGATTCAATGAAAACGGTAAAAAAATATTGTCTAATATTTCTAAAAAAAATCCAAACATGCAAATTATTACTTCAGTAAAAAATTTTATGGATTTAAATACTAACAACAATCTAAAATTAATGTTAGAAAAAGATATTTTAGCTACAAATATTTATACATTAGGTTTTACTAAAAATTCACCTTCAAATTTAGATTATACACATAAAATTATATATAAAGAAAAATAGAAGAAGACTTTTATCTTCTTCTATATCTACCACAAATGCAACCTGTTCTTCCATTTGTATTATTATTCGGTATTATATTTACTTGTGTTGTTATTTGCTCATTATTGTTACATTCATTTTCTGTTACTTGTTCATTATTTGATAAGTTAATCACACCATTAATTCTTGTTGTTGCTAAATTATTTGTATTGTTTTCATTACAACAATTTCTGTGTATATTATTACAACATGAACATATTGAATTTCCATTTCTTTGCATATTTGTTATCATACATATTATTATTGCTACAATATAACTTATTATTGTATATATTATTGTAGGTATTAAAAATGCTAAATTTCCTAATGCTAAACTTGCTATTAAGAAAATTGAAAATATAATTCCTGCTACTAATATAGGACATTTTAATATTTTTTGTAGTGCTATTGATATTATTATTGTTGCTAATGGTAATGCAAAAAATATAAGTAAATTTTCCATATTTTTTCTCCTTCTTTTTTTATATTTTATGTTGATAATTTTATTTTGTTACTAATTTCAGAAATCTTTATTTATATATAATATAGAAAAACTCCCTCTTTCGAGGGAGAAAAAGATAAATCTTTTACTCTTTTGCCTTAATCGTCTAATGTGTAATATCCTATCCAACGTTCTCCTTTGGAATTTTTCATCGGAGCTGATTGATGCATTCCAGTTGTTGACGTTTCTTTATTGGAAAACTCTCCTGCTCCATTACAGTACCATCCTTCTGGATATATTAAATCTTCTGGATTCGTATCTGTAACTATAATTATCTCATTAAATCTTGTTTGCTCTATTTGGACCTTACCATAATTACACATACGAAATATCTTTGCTGCCATTTCCAAAGAGATATCACACATTTTCACTGTTTTTGCTGCCATTTTAATTCCTCCTGTTCATTATTTATTTTGTTTTTGGCTGCAAACAACTTAGATCAAATAATTACTTAATGATCTTTGCTGTAAGTTGATACTTATATTATATCATAATTATGTAAAACTTTCAATATCACTGCAAACGAAAAATGTTTTGCCTAATTTAAGCAAAACATTTTTCGTGTATGACTAATATTTATCACTCTTTTTTACTTAACTTGTGACTTGATGACAGAATCCTCAAAAATAGATTGATAATGTCCAGGTATAAACCAACTACACTATCAATTGCATTATCCAATGTGTGTGGTTTAGTTTGAGCCTCCGCCCAGTCATAAGCGATATAGCCACAAAAAATTAGTGCTACACAAATGTCCCATAGAGATGGAGTAGCAAAGCCAATCAGCATAAATATTGATTCACAGATAATAACACATGTTAGACAAGCAATTAATATTCTTCCCATTGATAGGAAAACATTTGGTATAATACTTGCTAAAACAATCATTATTATAGTTACAATTGATGTTGTTATTAAAGCATTCATAATTGAAATCTGGTCATATTCTGTAAGTGCAATGCTTAATACCACTCCTACCGGCAAAACAACGAGGTTATAACCAATAAAACTGATAAGTGGATTGCCTCTTAATTTACTCATCATAATTCCAGCTATCGCCACAATAAAGTAGCCAATCAATACTGCTATAAAATTCCAACTCATGAAAATATCTGTGCAGAATTTACACATCAAAACATTGATGCTAAATCCCCAAAGCAATACTAAGCCAATAGTAACATTGTAAGCCCGAATTGACAACTCTCCATGTTTGTTTTCTACATAATCATACATAATTTTTTCTCCTCATTTTTTCTCCTCAAAGATGTTATAATTATTATATATGTAAAACTAACAATATGTTAGTGTGAAAAAGGAAATTTATATAAAAATGACCTTTGTCATTAACCTTATTATATACTAGCATAACTATATTTGTCAATCGAAAGATAAACCTTTTAAAAATTTACACTCATCTTTCCTAACATAGTAAATCAAGTATTTGCTAATATTCTCATTATTTTTTATCACTTAGTCAATTTTTTCTATAAAAATACTCAACAGTAACCATAAGCATTTTCATGCTTTTTTATATATAAACTACTTTTTCTATGCACTTGAAAATCATAATATATTGCTCTTTGCAACATATAATCTTTCTCTTATTTCCTCTATATATTCAAACTTCGTTATTCCAAAAACTTCAAAATCATGTAAAAAAACAAAAAATTGATTATTTGAAAAAACTTGTTAATATAAAAAAGGTAACTTTAGTATAATTATATAACTAACTTTGGGTTTCTTTTAATGTTTTTAAAGCTGAGTAGTAACTTTGTTACTCCATATTTAAAAGAATTTTCAATACACTCTGTTTTTATTTTAGTTTTTGAGTTATACTATTCCCCATAAGAAGTACTTCCTGATATTTAGATTTTGTGGTTAAAATCATTTTATCATATTTTTGGTGCTTCCTTTTATTTTTTATATCTTAGTATGATATATCTAACTAAAACTACTGACCACTATTAGATTTTACATAATTTTGACTTTCCATAAAAAAAAATGGTATAATATAAAGTGAAAAATGTGTAATTACTCCGTTTTTCATTCTACAATAGCAACTAAGTAAAAATAATTTTTTAGGAGGAAACATCATGAAAAAATATGCAGTCTTAACAATTATGGCCATTTTGTTTGTATTCATTTTAAGCGGATGTGGAAAAAACTATTCGTATGAGGAAAAATCTATTGAAACAGTTGTAATCGAATGTGAAAAGGGAACATTTCATCCTGAAGAATCTTATGAATCGCTGGCAAATATGTATCTTGCCCAGAAAAATATGGGCATGTGGAGTGTGTATATGAATCTAGCCAATGCTAATGGAAAATATGATTACAATATAACTATTTGCATCGATTGCAAAAAATACACTGTTATTCGGAAAAAACCATACAATGTAGGAACATGTATAACCGTAACTGAAGTGAAAACCTATCAAGATACAGAACTAATCAAGACAGAATACAAATAAAAACATAATGAGATTTGAGTTATTAACTCAAATCTCATTCTTCTTTTATTCTAGCCACCTTTATTTCATTTTATAACAATCCAAAACTAATTCTTTGTTTTTTTATTTTGAATAGAATTTTGGAAAATCAAATTGATTTTTTTTGATATTTTTCCAAGTTCAATTACCTTTTCATATTCACTTTTATTTTTTAAATCAATAACTTTATTATTTTTTATCTTTTTCATCGTTCTTCTCCAGTTACAATATTTTTTTCCTTTAACTCATCCTGTCTTCTTAAAATGTCTTGCCTAGTATCAGTAGATTGTTTTATTGCAGTAGCATTTTTTACATTAGGAACTGAAATATTACTTTGTTCTTCTATTCTTTTTTCTTCTATATATTTTCTTAAAAATTTAATTTTATCTTGAGGTGCATATTCTAAAATACTTTCTACACCATATCTACTGATATAATGTTCAACTTTTTTTACAAATCTCAAAACTTCATCACTATTGGGTTTACCTTTTAATTCTTCTGACATATTAGCTATCTTTGCTTTTTCACTCTGTTTAACTTTTTCTCTATCTATTACTACAATAGGAATACCAAACTCGCTTGCAGCTTTTTTAGATTTTTCCCATACAGGATCATTTTCTAATCCTTCCAAATCCATGTCACTTTGACCTTTTATATAAACAATATAATCTGGTTGCATTTTAGTCATTTGTCCATTTTCACCAATTCCCAATGTGTTTATTACCACTTCATTATAACTATTATCTGTATTCATTTCTAAAGTAGAAGGTAACATATAAGAGCCGTTCAAATCATTATAAATATTATCTCCTCCATAAAACGGAGTGTGTGCATCATGTGGGTATATCGCATCAAATGAGTAATTATTAGTGCCTTGTGCAAATCCAAATGTAACTTCACTTTCATTATCTTGATTTAAAAGATTTTCATCTGTCATATAAGATGTACATGTATAATATCTTAAATCTTTTTTACCATTCTCTCCATCTTTTGTCATACGATTCCAAATATCTTGTGAATTTTCATTTGTGGCATCTACACGTTTAACAATTATAGAAAAATCTGTATTAGCATCAAAAACTTCAATATCTTTTCCTTTATATGTGGTATTTCCTACCTTGTCATCTTCTTTAGGCATATATAAATTTTCTTTATATAATTGTTCAAACATTTCTTTTGTTTCTTCAACTAGATATGTACTTGCAGATAAATCTGTTTGCACTAGTATATCTAAA
>CALXZW010000027.1 GCA_944393345.1 uncultured Clostridia bacterium | reverse complement strand
AAAACCGTTACAGTTCTAGTGATATATACTGTGGTTGCGGGGGTAAGACTCGAACTTACGACCTTCGGGTTATGAGTATTTTTTACTTAATTTTCAATACTTTTTCTTTAACACTTAATTATATATTTCTTTTATATTAGATACCAAATTAATCAATATTTTTTTGAATTTCTACTTTTGTATATTCATTAAATCTATTCCTCCAACTAGCTAAACAAAAAGATAAATGTAAGCATTATGTTGTTCCATTAATTTTGTTCACTTTTACCTCACTCACCAACATTTCTCTAATTGATCTGCTGTATATGAATCGACATATCCACCCTCATTAATAGATACCATATATAAACTACTATTTCTATCAATTATATATCCTTCTTGGCTTCTATATTTTATTCTTACCTTGTCTCCTACATTAAATTCATTATCGTTATCAAAAAAACTCATGTACAACCTCCAAAATTTATATTTTGTTGACTCCTGTAACCAAATCAATTAGATGTTCATAACTGTCAACAACTCCATATTTTACACTGTCCCCACTAATAGATTTAAAATGTTTTCTAGCACATTCTATTTTTCCTTTTTCTGCACCTTTTAACTGAGCAGATTGCATACTTCCCTTTGTTTCTGCAATAAAGTATATATACTTGATATCTTTATTATCAAATACCAACGCCCAGTCTGGATTATAGTTTCCAAAAGGTGTTCTTATTTTAAATCCATTTGGAAGTTTTGCATATATTGTAACTTCTCCTTGTTCAAGCTTTTTAGCAAATTCCATTTCTACATCAGAATCTGTAATAACATAGTCATATATATTTTTTTTAACCTCGATTGCATTAACTCCTAATTTACCTGATAAATTATTTTCTGTAAATATTTCATTACTATATTTATCATCTGCCTTATTATAAGTTATTCCATCAATTATAGTTGTAGCTTTTTCATCATTAATTAGATTAGATGCTTTTCTAATAAATTCTTCTGGATTATATTTGAATTGTTCAAAAACATCTACTTTTATATTTCTTAATATTTCTATAATGGTATGTCGTGTAAGTCCTGTATCATTTGATATGCTTCCTATTAAATCATACTTCGTGCTAACAGGAACAAAATCTTCATAAACTTCGTTTCTTTCTTTTCCTACAACCATTGAATTATCAGATTTCAATTGGCTAATACTCATAGTATTTTTTTGTTCACCCTCTGTAATTCTCACTCTCATTTTGCTTATAACTAACTTTTCGTTTATTGCTTTAATTGACTTCTCTATAAGTTCATTAGAATCAAAATCCACTTCATAAATTGATTTCACATTTATTTTATTCCATAATTCTTGGAATTCTTTTTTATAGAAATTGTCATTTAATTTCAAATTACTTATATTATTTTTATTTGCATTTCCAATTTCAATTTTAGTTTCTGTAAATAATGAAGTAATAAGTTTTGTATATTCCTCTACATAGTCATTCATGATTTCCGGTATACTTATAGAATTGTTTGCTATAGCTTCTTTTAATTTATAAGTAATATTGTCATTATCATCAATATAATCATTTTTCATAAAATCTCTATATATTTTATTAGCTACTGATTCATCTATAGGTAATGATTTACCATCATTATTTATCAATTCTCTATCTATAAATAACTTTTGTTCAAATTTATCATAAGATTTTCTTGATAGATTTGCAGATATTTCACTTTGTAATGCTTTTGCAAATGAATCATAACTCTCACTTGCAATTACAGTAAGGTTATTAATATTAAAGAAATCATCCTCTAATTCTCTATAATCCATTCTGTCTCCATTACTATTAACACAAATACGAAGTCCTCTACCTATTTCTTGCCTCTTACTTATTTCTGAATTACTCTTCTTTAAAGTACATATCTGGAATATGTTTGGATTATCCCATCCTTCTCTTAAAGCAGAATGTGAAAAAATAAATCTTACTGGTTCTTTTAATGAAAGTAATCTTTCTTTATCTCTCATTATCAAATCATAAGCATCTTCATCTGAACTTGTACCATCTGTTTTATCATCAATTTTAGAATCAATAAATACTTGCTCGTCTTCTGATAATCCTTTTGAAGCTTTTTTATCAATAGAAAAATATCCACTATGAACCTTTTTTCCACTTAATAAATTGAGATATTTTTTATAATCTTCATCTATAAATTTATAAAACTCATTAAATATATTATTGTATTCTTCCTCAAATATTTTTGCATACTCTCCATTATGTGCTTTCTTATTTTCATCATATATCTTATATTTTGCTACCTCATCAATAAAGAATAGTGATAATACTTTTATACCTTTTTTAAAGTATTCTCTTTCTTTTTCAAAATGAGATCTTATTGTTTCCCTAATTTGAATTCTTGCCATATAATCTTCTTCAGCATCACCTACAATTTGTCCAGTTGTTATTTCTTCTCCATTTGTAAAAGATACTTTATCATAACTTGAGTTTCTTGCATCAATTTCACTTATTACATACCCTTTATATTCTTCAAGACCTCCTGATAATTCATATAAGTTAGAACCTACATTAAATTTTCTTGTTCTTCTAATTACCCCATTTGAAGATTTTGTTTCTATTTCTATGTATGCAACTGGGTCTGATTTACTTATTTCAACTCTATCTAAATATAAGTATGCACTTTCTGATTTATTATGTAATAATTCAATGCCCTTTACATTTATTTTCTTAACTAATTTTTGATTATAAGCATCAACAGCATCTAATCTATAAATCATATTATATTTAAACTTATCCTTATGAGTTGCAGAATAGCGAAGTATAAATAACGGATTAAATTCTTTAAGTATTTCTTCTGTCTTACCCATTTTTTGCGGTTCATCTATAATAAGAATTGGATTTGTTGCCTTTAATACATCTATAGGTTTTCTTGATTGTAATTCATCTAATTCTTCATAAATTCTTCTATTTGCTTTAGATTTAGTGTTAAATGCTTGATAATTCATTATCATAACTTGAATATTATTTTCTTCAGCAAAGTTATTTATATTTGCTATATTAGAAGACTTGTTTGAATTATATACAAAATACCTTATTTTCTTTTTATATAATTCCTGAAAATGTTCTTCTGTAATTTGAAAAGATTTTAAAACACCTTCTCTTATAGCAATATTAGGAACTATTACAATAAACTTACTCCAACCATATACCTTATTTAATTCATACATAGTCTTAATATATGTATATGTTTTTCCTGTTCCAGTTTCCATTTCAATAGAATAATTCTCGTATCCTTGATTATCTGTATACTCTAAATTATTTTGTTTCTGGACTGCTCTTATATTTTTTCTTAAATTTTCGCTTGTTATTAATATTTTATTATTTCCAAAAGAAATTATATCTTCAGTTGAATTTTGTTTCCAGTTTGTTATATCTATTTTTCTTTCTCTTCGACCTATTAGATCTTGTCTTGTTCCTTTAGGCTGTCCTTCAAAACATTTTACAACAGATAGAGAAGCATCTTCTTGATATTGTTGTTTTTTAAATTTTAATTTCATTTTTACTCTCTCCCTAAATTATATTTATTTCTGTATCACTTGACAGTTTTTTTATTCTTTCAAAAGTATTTATTTTATCACTATCTGTTTTAAATGCACTTTCTTTAAATACTATTTTTAAAGGATTACATTTACATATTTCATCTATAATATTTATATCTATGGTTTCATCAAAGCAAGCAACTAATGAATTTGATTCTACAAAGTACACTTTATTATTTAATATTTCCTTTTCTTCTATTGATAAATCTAATGTTAAACCTAAATCTAATATTACTTGTGTTAACAGATCTTCTGCTGTTCGATCTTCTTTTATATTGGATTCGAACATATTTAATTGTGATTGTTGTAAGTCAGAAGGAGCATAATACACATCTTTCATATTAGAAGAATCAGTTTTGAAAATTCTTACACCATAATCAATAGTTGCTTTAGAATCGTTCTTTACTTGATTTGCAGATTTTTTTATTCTATCTTCTCCTAATTCACAAATAGTTTTGTATCCTAATTTAAAAGCCTCTGATTTTTCTGAACATACTTCTGGTATTTGAATCATAATATATTTCCTATTTCCATTATCCTCTGCATTTAATTTCATAACCGCATGAGCAGTAGAAGCACTTCCACTAAAAAAATCTAAAATAATACTATTTTTATCAGTAGCAATTTTAAGGATTCTATCCAATAACTTTAAAGGTTTTTTTCCATTATTAAATGCAATTCCACCTTCAGGACTTTTTGTCCCACCAATAGCATAATTTCCACACCACATGTCTCCCTCTAATATTTTGGGATTATAAGGTATCAAAACATGATCATTATAAGCATATTTATAATCACTACCTTCTACATTATATGGTCTTACTTTATTTGTATATTTAATCTTATCAGATTCACTTAATTTATTCCAATTCTTTTTTGTGCTTGCATTAACAACATGATTAAAAATGCGATAACTATTTCTATTTACAAAATCTATTTTTTCTTCATTGGGTTCTTTATATTTATTATATGCTTCATGTAATGAACAAAAATACCAATCAAAAGGATCTTCAGCAATATTTTCTATATATTTATCACTTCTTTCAACTTCGTAAGTATCTTTATTTATATACAAAGCATCAATACTTGAAAATTCGAATTTTTCAGTTTTTGAATAAATTAGTAAATATTCTTTTATTTTTATCATTTTTTTTGTTTTATTGCTCATCTTAAGGCCTGCTGCAACACTCATTTTTATTGCAACACAATTAACAAAGTTTTTTTCACCAAAAATTTCATCGCAAATACATTTTAAATTTTTTATTTCATTCTCATCAATGCTTATAAATATTGCTCCATCAGAAGTTAACAAATTTCTAGCAAGTTTTAATCTTGAATACATCATCGTCAACCAATTACTATGAAATCTTCCATTAGATACTGTATTAGTTATAAGTTTGTTTCCATATGTATCAACTTGATTAGAGTCTTCAAGTTCACTAGATTTTTCTTTATTAAAATTATCGTTATATATAAAATCATTACCCGTATTATATGGTGGATCTATATATATACATTTTATTTTATTTAAATAAGATTCTTGTAATATTTTTAATACTTCTAAGTTATCTCCTTCTATATAGATATTTTGTGTATTGTCAAAATCTACTGATTTTTCTTTCATAGGTCTTATTGTTTTGTTAGTTGGCGTATTTGCAGTTAATATAGCCTCTTTTTTTCCTGGCCATGTCAATTGATATTTTTCTTTATTGTCATCAATTAATACATTTGATAACTCTTGCTTTAATAAATTAAAATCAATAGCTCTACCTTTTTCACTTTCAACTATTACATTTGGAAATAACTCTCCTATCTTTTCAATATTTTCATCTACAATATTTGCTGATTTCATATCTAATTTATTCACTTTATAATACCTCCAATTCTTTTTCTAATACTTCTATTTCTTTTTTACATATATAATATTGTTTTTAATATTTACAATTTTTTTACCTAATTCTTATATACTATGCTTCAAGCTAAATCTTTTATAGATAATTCAATATCCTTGTTCCATTCCTTATATGTGGTTAAATTTTCGTATTTTATTGCATATCTATATTCATTTTTAATATTATTAGATAAGGTGTGGATTAGTTATTACATTTATTAAATTTTTCACATCACGTTTTTCTCTTCCATCAAATTCTATTATATTTTATATCACAAAATACCTATTTTCTCAACAATTCCCAATAATTTAGTATAAAATTATTTAATTATATCAAGATATTCAATATGTTTGGATAAAAAATAAATGGATAAGATTTTTCGAGGCTACTAAAAAAGTATTAACTAATACTTTTTCAGCAGCCTCTTTTCTATACTCTTTCCTAATTTCGTAATTATTTTTATTTTATTAAATACTATAGCTTTGATAATTCCTATTATTTTTTATTATTCTAAAACCAGTGCACTCTTTGGGCAAAAATTTGAACATTTACCACATTGTATACATTTTTCATAATTCACTTTAGGTGCATTGAACCCGTCTTGTGATAATGCTTCTACAGGGCATACTTTTATCGATGGACATTTATGATTTTGTGGGCATCTTTCAACAATAACTTTTAACTTTTTCTCCATAAAAACCATTCCTTTCAATTTATTATAATAATTGTTAAATATATTCCTTTATAATATTATAAAGCTTATGTGTCGGCAGTCCTATTGCTGTTGTATAATTTCCATATATTTTATTTACAAATACACAAAATTCATTTTGCATACCATATGCTCCTGCTTTATCCATTGCATTTCCTGTTTCTAACCATCTATCTATTTCATTATCTGACATACAATTTAAAAATACTTTTACTTCATCAAAAAGTTTATATTCTTTAAAATTTCCTTCTTTATTTATTATAGCACAAAGACCTGTTATAATATTATGAGTTCTATCTCCTCCTAATAATTCTTTTATCATTTGTTTTGCATTATTTTTGTCTTTAGGCTTTCCATATATTTTTTCATTTTTCGTTACAATTGTATCCGCGCCTATTACTATTCTATCACCTTCAGTTCTTTCATATATATCTTTTGCCTTCTTATATGCTAAATTAGTCGCTTGTTCTTGCGGTGTTAGTCCTTCTTTTAGTTTTTCTTCTATACTGCTTGTTATAATTTCAAATTCTGGAACTATTAATCTTAATAATTCTTTTCTTCTTGGTGAAGCAGATGCTAATATAAATCTCATTTCTCTCACTCCTTATATAATATCCATATTTTATATTACTATAAAAAATTCAAAACATCTAGATATTTTAGTAAAAATATGCTTAAATAATTTAAGAAAATATATTCGGAGGTATATTATGATTGGTAACCCTGTTAATTATGACAAAAAATTTAAAGACTCTTTTCCAATATTTCCCGCTAATTTTGATTATGAATTGAAAAGATACTTGAATTTGATACCTGGTAAAAATGCTTTAGATTTAGGAATTGGTCAGGGAAGAAACTCTATTCCTTTATCAAAATTAGGCTTTAATGTTACAGGCGTAGATTATTCTACAAAATGTTTAGAAATTTGTAAAAATAATTGTGATAAATTAAACTTAATACATAGTGATATAAGAAATTTTTATATAGAAAAAAATAAATATGATTTAATTATTTCAAGATGTGTATTACATTTTTTGCACAAAACCGATTGTTATCAAATTACTAATAATATTAAAAATAATATTAGATCGAATGGTTTAGTCTATATCCATGTATTTTCATTAGAAGATCCTAAATTTATTAAACATTCTACATCTTCTGATTTTGAGATACTTGATAATAACATTTTACACAATAAAATTAATGATACATATATTAGCTTTTTTACAAAAGAAGAAATTTTAAAGTTATTTAGTGGTTTTAAAACTATCCTTATATCTGAAGAATATTGCTTAGACCAAGGAGGAGAAATTCCACACTATGCTGGTATAATAAAATATATTGGCCAAAAAATATAAACATTAAATTACTTTATTGGAGGCAATATGCTAAAAATATATAATATAAAAGAAAAACAAGAATTTTTACGAGAAGTTGCTGAACTCACCCAAAAGGAATGGGGTCGTGAAACTAATTCCCAAAAAATTCTCGAAGAAAAAATAAATAATAAAATTTCTAAAATTATTAATAACTTTGATAATCCTCTATATTGTAAATTAATTTTATTAGATAACGATATTTTAATAGGCTTTATATCTATATTTCCAACAGATGGAGAAGAAAGAAAAGATTTATCACCATGGTATTCTACTATGTACGTAAAAAGAGAATTTAGGGGAAAAGGATATTCTAAAATACTTAATGATGCTATTTTAGAAGAAGCTAGAAATCGAGGTTTCAAAAAATTATATCTAAAGACATCTTTAATTAATTATTATGAAAAATTTGGTGCCATATTTTTAGAAAATTTAAATAATGAAGAAAAATTATATTATTTTTTAATTTAAAACTTAAAATTGAAAGGATTTAGGTATACAAATATAGAAAAAATAAATATAATCTATTAATAAATTTTATATAACCACATATTACGTTAGTTTTTTTCTATTTTAAGATAATATTTCTGTTGAAGAATCGATTATAATAAAAAAATATAAAATTAGGAGTATAAAAATGTCAAATTTATATATTATTACTGGCCCAGCAGGAGTTGGAAAAAGTACTATTTCAAAAAAACTTGCTAACTCAAATAATAAATCCGTTTTAATTGAAGGTGATGATATTTATCATCAAGTAATTGGTGGATATGTACAAGCTTGGAAAAAAGGAAATCATTTAAAAACCTTCTGGAAAGTGTGTATAACTACAATTAAAATATATTTACAAGATGGATTTGATGTAATATTTAATTACATAGTAACACCTGAAAATTTGAATTTAATAAAAACTGAATTTAAAGATTATACAATTAAATTTATTATTTTGTTAGTTGATGAAAATACACTACTCTTAAGAGATAAAAATCGACCTAAAGATTGTCAAATGAAAGAACGTTGTGTTACCTTATTAAATAGTTTTAAAAATAAAAATTATAATGTTAAAAACATATTAGATACAACTAATTTATCAATTGATGAAACAATTAATATAATAAAAAATCAAAACGAGTTCATTATATAGGAGATTAATTTTATGAATAGTATAGATTATTTAAATAAATTTATAAAAGTAATAATTGATAGACCTATGGGTAGCAAGCATCCATTACATGGATTTATATATCCTGTAAATTATGGATATGTTCCAAATACAGTAAGTGGTGACGGAGAAGAAATAGATTGTTATATTTTAGGTATTTACGAACCTTTAGAGTCTTTTTCAGGAAAATGTATAGCAATAATACATAGGATTAATGATAATGATGATAAACTGATTATAGTACCAGAAAATTATAATTTTACAGATGACGAAATAATAGTTTTAACTGCTTTCCAAGAAAGATTTTTTGAAAGTAAAATTATAAGACCTATTGATTATATCAATTGGAATAAAAATATACCTGAATTATCTGTCACTAACTTAGAAAACAGTTTGAAATTTTATGAAACTATCGGATTTAAAATGAAGTATAATCGACCAGAAAATAAATTTGCATTTATTAGTCTTGGAAAAATACAATTTATGCTTCAAGAATTATCAAATAATGATAAATGGAACATAGCACCTCTTATTTATCCATTTGGAAATGGAATTAATTTTCAGTTAGAAGTTAACAATATTGATAAAATATATAATAAATTAAAACAAAATGATTATAAAATATCTTTTGAAATTGAAGAAAATTGGTATAGACAAGATAATAAATTATTAGGAAATAAAGAATTTTTAGTTCAAGATCCAGATGGTTATTTACTAAGATTTTCTAAAGATTTAGGAGAAATATCCTTGAAATAATTTAAATATTTTAAGAATATTTCCCAATCGCTTTACTTTATATTCAAACTTTATCTATATCCTTATTTTATTATTTACCTTAAATTTGTCTGCTTATTTTTTAGTATTGGAATCCTTCTATTACTTCTATTTTAATTTTTTAACTCATTTATATATCTATATATTTCTCCCCAATTATACAATACTTTTATATATTCATTCTCATCTAAATTATATGATGGAGCATCTTTCAAGTATATTGTTTTTATATTTTTATTAGCAACGCTTTTGCACTTTTTATATGAATCATCTATCATAATATCTATATTCTCTTTTTCACAAACTTCATCTTTATTTTCCGTAGCCCAATAATATTTTTCAAAAATGTACATCCTATTTTTTTTCAATATATTCTCAGATATTTTTATCATTTCTTTATTTAATGTACCCCTTGCTGTAATAAGTATTAAACTATGTCCATCCTTTTTTAATAATTCTAATACTTTTTTTGCACCTGGCATAAAATTTGATTCTAATATAATCTTTTTATGATATTTTCTTAAAAATTCTTCAATTTCATTTTTATTCCACTTAAATCTATCTTGAAATTTAATTTCTTGATTATTTACTTTATTATTTTGCTTTAACTCTATAATATCATATAATTCCGAATAAACTCTATATTCCTTTTCGGAGTCAAATATTACACCATCTAAATCCACACCTATTTTCATTCTACTCTCTCACATCCTTCTATTAATTTATTTATATCACTTGTAATCCTTGATATTGCTTTTTCTTTTTCTTTGACTTCTATTCCTAAATTTACATTTCCTATTTCTTCTTCACTAAATTTTACTTGTTCTTTTTTTCTTACCTGTTCTATTCCTAATAATTCTTTTGACATTCCTTCTGCAAAATCTGATAAACTGTCATATTGCTGTACAGATTTTTGAGCCTCTAATAAGAATTCTCGATTTCGTATTTTGGCTAAAAATTCTTTTCCATATATATTTTGAAGCATTTCTGAATCCCTTTCAATCTCTTGTATTACAGTTTGAAATTGTGCATCATTATGTCTATTTTTATACATTAAGACATATGGATACATCATTCCTCTTATTTTTATAATCCCCATTTCTTCTTCCGAAAAAAGTTCTTCATAATCACTATACTCTCCATACTTTTCTTTTGCTTGGATATGTAACAATTCATTGTCTTTAATACCTAAACTTGGCAAATCGCTTGTTTTTAAATATCTCCCCTCATAAGGTATCTTTCCAATATGAAATAATGTGTTTTGAAAAATATTTTGTTGTCCTGCTATATTTATTCCCATTTCTCCATTTGCTAATAATTCAATTATACTGTGTCTTAAATGTGAATCTAATTCACATTGCATTGGATTTTCAAAACATTCTAGTGGTTGAGGTGGTATATCTGCATGTAATTTTTCATGAAATAATATTACACTTTCTACTCCATCTCTATATTCCATTTCAAAGCTTTCTTTAAATTTTTCTTTATCAGTTGGTATTGAAAATTGTACTGCATATTCTCCATTTTCATTTTTATCTGTCAAATACATTGGTTGAATATCTATCAAATCCGGATCAAATGGCATATATATAATTTTTCTCACTTTAGTCTTACCTACAATATCATCTGCTTCAGTTTTATATCCTCTAGTCTGTTCCATAAACCTTTTTTCCATTTTTTTGGAATACTGGTTATTAATATCTTCAACTTTCTTAAAAAAATCCGTTTTCATCAATTCTTCAATAGCTTTTGCCATTTGAGGATTTTTTATACGAATTTCTTCTATATCTATTTGTGCAAAATTTTCAATATATTTTCCATATTCTGCCCACATATCATTATATTCTGCATTATATTTATAAACATTAAATTCTTTTAATCCCTCATCATTTTCTGCAAGTATTTTTTTAAAATTTTCCATTAATTTAGCTAAATGTGATAGAGCATTATCTTCATCATTTATTTTATTTTCTATCCTATCCCATCTATATAACATTTGCATTAATAAAAATATTTTATTAGTTTTAAATTCTATATCTACATTTCCAAAACTATAATTTTCCATTTTACTCCTCAATATTAAATATTTTTCTAAAAAAATTTAATAATTTGTGATAAAATTTTTCTTTACAAACTGCTGGTAATATTTCTTCTTCATACTCTTTATGGTTATTTTTACTTTTTTTAATAAATATTTCATCCGGACTATATTTTATCTTTTTCTCTTTTTCTATTTTTTGTTTCTCATATTTCTCTTTTGCAATTATTTTTTCTCTTTGAAACGGTGTCGCCCAATAATCTCTAAATATAATCGCTAAAATTGCTTTTGTTTCATCTAATATCTTCTGTTCTTCAAAAGACTTATTTTCATCAACTTTAAATTCATAATTTCCATCCATATTCTTTTCAAAAGTTTGAATCATACTATTGGGTATTTTTGACACACTTTCTTTAGGCACATATTTTAATATTTCAATTACTTCTTTATATGCTTTAGGATATTTATCTTCCATTTTCTCTCCACTTATTCTTACTATAAATCTAATTTTTTTATTAAATATATCATATATAAAAAAATTTTTAAATAGTTTATTTGTTATTTCCTTTATATCTATTGCCAACCATGAATCTTGATATTAAAAGGATAAAGACATGAAAAATTCATGTCTTTATCCTTTTAATTTTAAGAATGGACTAATTTTTTTCTTATTGATATTATTTTATTTTTGTGCTTTTCTAAGCTTAACTCCAATTCCTTTATTTGTTCTTTATATAATATCTCGAGTTTTTGTTTTTGCTCTTTTGATAAATCTTTTGTTAATTCAAATACATTCTGTGCATTTATTCCTCTTTTTTCCAATTCGTCTTGAATCTTTAATAATTTAACTGTATCTGGATCTTCTCCAAATTTAATTAATTCGAAAAACGAGTTTTTGTTGTTTTGTCCGTTCCCTATATCATTGTTAGGAAGGATATAACTGGCTTTATTTTTATCTAATATTCTCTTAAAAAAGTTTATAATTTTTATAAATATTCCTTTTTTCTCTATAACTTGTAAACTTTTTTCATTTGAATTTATCATATTTTTCCTCCACGTTTATTTATCATCTAAAGACGGTTGACTTGTTGATAGTTGTTCTTCATAATCCTGTGCTAATTTTTCAGCTTGTGCAGTCTGTCCTCTTAAATCTGCTTTTTTTGTTGCAATATTTACTATTTGGTCTATATATGTATCCTCTTTGCTAGGAGATAAAACTGTCCTTAATTTTTCTAACATTGACTCTGGAGTATGTCCTTCAATTTTAAAATTTGGATTTTTAGGACCTCCTGCTACAATTAACTGTTCATTTGGATTTATAAATACTCCTGAAGTCCTTTCATCTATTCTATATTGTTCAACTAATTGTTTTCCATAATCTAAAATTTCTTTTGGCAATTTCATTCCTGGTTTACAAGAAATCGCAAACGTTACACCATCTGGTTTTCCTTCACTATCAAAATGTTTATTAGTAGATGCATAATATGGAATTCCCATTTCATATGCAATACTTGAGCCTGCTGTTATCTGCTCAGGTGCAAGTACAATTTTCTCTCCATTAGGTAATTCAACAGTATATTTATTTATTTTTTCTACTGCACTATTTATTATTTGTTGTTGCTTTATATGAGCTTCCGTTAACCCATATCTTTCCAATTGTTCATCTGTCAAAGTTTTATCTAGTAAATTATTCTCTGCCAAGTCAAAAGCTTGTTTTCCTGACAAATATCTAACTAATGCTAGTCCACTTCTACTATCCAATGCACTAACATGCGTAGGTCTAGAATCTGCTAGTTTACATATTTGTTCTGGAACATAAATTCCTAATTTAGATAAAGATTGACATGCAGATTTTATTCCATTGCTTGGATCTCCATCAATAACAATTGTTCTTGTTTCATTATCGGTCCTATTTCCTCTATGTCCCCCAGTATCTATATTAACAAATCCTTCTTTTACTTGACCAGCAGGTACTCTTTCGACTGTCAAATTTTCATTTTGTTCTAATACTCCTAAAGTTCTTAAAAATCTCTCAATTGCATATATTGAAGATTTATTGTCTAAATCATCTCCAAAATGTGTTGCAATTGCTTTATTTTGTATTAAGTGTTGTAGCAGTTCATCTCTATCTTTCATTCTATCTTGATAGCTTCTTTTAAAATCAACTTCTCCCCTATCATTAATTGAAAAGCTAATATCTATATCTCCAAATATTTCACCAAAAAAAGTTCCATCATCATGAAATAGCATTTGAGAAGTCATAAAATAATCATCTGACTGAATTTCTTCATCATATTTTAAAACGGATGATTCAATTACATAGTAATCGTTTCCTTCTTTATCGTTTCTTCTTGATATTGCAATGTGCTCCATGTCTCTACCAGTCTCAGAAGTATATCCTTTTTCAAAGAATTCCTGCATTCCTTTTTCAGACATATCACATAAGTATGGTATTTTTTTCCAATTGTTTCTTACATATTCTAATAAATTGTTCTTATTATTCATTTTACTGTTCATTTTTTCACCTAATTTTACCTTTCAATATTATTTTAACATAACAACCTTTTTTTATCAATCAAATTGTCCAAATTTCTTCATTTCCTATATTTTAAGCAATATAATATCCACTCCTCTGGAAACAGGCTAACCTAACTCTATGGCTAATGAAACCTTGTATTAGTATTTAAACGAAAACATCTAGGAATTCTGAATTTTCTAATATATCAACATAATATCCTGGATATGTTTTTTTCAGACAACTTGTCAATTATGTGTAAAATTCAATATAGATTTGATAAAAAAATGCAAAGTTAAATTGATTAAAAAATACAACATGGAAATTCAAATTTTAAAACTAATTCTGTAATTTTAGTAAAATAATTAACATCAGTCAATGCTAAAATGAATTGATAAATCAAGCATTGACAAATATCAATTATTTTACTAATCATTTATTAAGAGCTTCAGATACTGTTTTAAAAGTTGATAGTATTTTATCAATTCTATTTTGAATTTTTTTATCAGTTTTATTTTA
>CALXZW010000026.1 GCA_944393345.1 uncultured Clostridia bacterium | reverse complement strand
GAATATACAGAAGTAACAGTTACAAGAAAAATTTATAGAAGTGGCGAAACAGGGTATTACATAAATAAAACTCCATGTAGATTAAAAGATGTATTAGAACTATTTATGGATACAGGAATTGGAAAAGATGGATATTCAATTATTGGACAAGGAAAAATAGATGAAATATTAAGCAATAAATCTGAAGATAGAAGACATATTTTTGAAGAAGCATCAGGAATTGTAAAATATAGAGTTAGAAAACAAGAATCAGAAAAGAAGTTAGAACAAACTAAATTGAATCTTCTTAGAATTAATGATATTTTAGCTGAAATAGAAACAAATATAGAACCATTAAAAGGACAAGCAGAAAAAGCAAAAAAATATCTAAATTTAAGAGAAGAATTAAAAAACATAGAAATAGGACTTTTTATATACAATATAGAAAAATACAAAAAAACATTAGAAGAGTTTGTAAAAGATGAAGAAATATATCAAAATCAATGTAATGAAGAAGAAGGAAGGCTAGAAAGAATAAAAATGCTTAAAGAAGAATTAAAAACAGAGATTGATGATATAACAAATAAAATTGAGGAAATGTCAAATTTAGGATTTGAGAGTCAAAAAGAAATAGAAATGCTAAATTCTGATATAAATGTTGCAAATACGAAAATTGCCAATAACAAAGAGAATACTCAAAGATATGAAAAAGAAATAGTAGAATTAGAAGAAAGAATAAAAGAATTAAAAAAAGAAATAGAATTAAAACAGGCAAAAAAAGAAAATTTAAAACAAAGTAAAGAAAAATTTGAAAAAGAGCTAGAAGAAAAGCAAAGAGAATTAGCAAAAATTACTGAAAAATTAACAAGTAAAGAACTTGAAATAGAAGGCTATAAACAAAAAGTAGAGCAAAATGTAGATAAAAAATATGAATTGCAATCAAATATCAATACACAAGAAGTAAATTATCAAAATTTTGAAAAAAGACAAAATCAAATAAAAAATGAAATGTCATTAAATATATCAGAATTAGATAATACAAGATTAAGCAAAGAAGATATATCAAAACAATTTTACGAAATTGAAAATAAAAGAAATAAAATTGAAAAAGAGCTAGAAGAAATAAATGGTAAAAAAGAAGAGATATCAAAGAAGATAAAACAATATGAAGGAAACATAAATATACTATCTAGTGAAATGAGAATTAAAGATTCAAAACTTAAATTTTTAATAGAAACAGAAAAGGAAAAAGAAGGTTATATAAAAAGTGTAAAAGATTTGCTAAAAGATTGTGAAAACATTAAAGAATTAGGTAAAGGAATGAACGGAGTACTGGCTAATATAATAGAAGTTCCAGAAGAATATCAAACTGCAATAGAAATGTGCTTAGGAGCTAGCCTTCAAAATATAGTTACAGAAACAGAAGAAGATGCAAAAAAGTTAGTAGAACATTTAAGAAAAAACAATTTAGGAAGAGCATCATTTTTACCTATTTCTTCTGTAAGAGGAAAAAAGTTAGACAAAATTAAAGGAAATGAAAAAGGAATAATTGGAATAGCTTCCGATTTAATAAAATTCAATAAAAAATATGAACAAATTATACTAAATTTATTAGGTAGAACTGTAATCGTAGATAATATGGAAACAGCTATAAAAGTTGCAAAACAAAATGGATATATTTTTAGAATAATAACATCACAAGGAGATATTATAAATCCTTCTGGTGCAATTACAGGTGGATCTGTGAATAAAAAAACAGTTAATATTTTAGGTAGAGGAAAAGAAATAGAGAAGTTAGAAAAAGAGATTGCAGAAATAAAAGAAAAAATAAATGTATTAGAAAAAGAGAAAAAAGAATATGAGGAGAGTACAGAAAACACAATAGAATTAGCAATGGGATTAGAAAAAGAACTTCAAGAAATTGATATATTGTATGCTACCGAAAAACAAAAAATAATATCAATAGATGATAATATTTTAAAACAAGAAACAAGATTAAATAAATTAAAAGATGAACAAAAAAAATTAGAAGAAGAAAACCAAGAATCATTATTAAAACAAGAAGAAATAAAAGAAGAAATTCAGAAAATAAATAAAAATACGGAAGAATTGACTACAATTATTAATGAATTTGCAGAAAATAATAAAGATACTCAAAAATATATTGATGACTTAAATTTTGATATAACAAACTTAAAAATTTCTGTATCTTCGTTTGATGAAAGTGAAGCATCTATTTATGAAATTGAAGAAAGAATAAATCAAGAAATAGAAAATAATAACAAAAATATATTAAACAAAAAAATACAAATAGAAAAGTCAATTCAAGAAAATTTCACATTAGAAAAATCAATAGAAGATATAAAAGAAAAAATTGAAAAAATAAAAGAAGAAGTAAATTCAAGTGGTACAAAAATAGAAGAATTAAAAATACTCAGAATACAAAAAAATGAAAAATTAAATGAACAAGAAGAACAAATAACAGCAAAATTTGAAATAATAGAAAATATAAAATCACAATTAGTAAAAATTGATGTAAAGAAAAATAAAACAGAAGAAGATATAAATTCAATAATAAATAAGATGTGGGAAGAATATGAGTTAACACCAAATAATATTGGAGATGGGAAAAGACCTGAAAATGTCGCAATGACACAGAAAAAGGTAAATGACTTGAGAAATGATATTAAAAATTTAGGAAGTGTAAATATTGATTCTATAGAAGAATATAAAACTTTAAAAGAGCGATACGACTTTATGTCTGAACAAAGAGTTGACTTAGAAAATACAATGTCTAAATTAAGAAAAATGATTACAGATATGACAGCAATAATGAAAGAGCAATTTAAAGAAAACTTTGAAGTGATAAATAAAAACTTTGAAGAAGTATTTAAAGAATTATTTGGTGGAGGAACAGCTAGTCTAAGACTAGAAGATGAGTCAAACATATTAGAATGTGGAATTGAGATAACAGTACAGCCACCAGGAAAAAAATTACAAAATATGACATTATTATCAGGAGGAGAAAAAGCTTTTACAGCAATAGCATTATTATTTGCTATATTAAAAATAAACCCAGCTCCATTTTGTGTGTTAGATGAAATAGAGGCAGCACTTGATGATGTTAATGTATATAGATATGCTGAATACTTAAAGAAATTTGCAAAAGATACTCAATTTTTAGTTATAACTCATAGAAAAGGAACAATGGAAGCAGCAGATACAGTTTATGGTGTTACTATGGAGGAAAATGGAATTTCTAAATTGCTTTCAATTAAATTGAAATAGAATTAATATAAGCTAAAAGTACCAATTAAAATTAGTAAAATAGCTGAACTAATTCCCCAAATGTTATCAGGAATTTTAAATAAGTGGTGCAATTTATTTCCTATAAAATTTCCTAAGCACATAAATATTAGTTGAAATAAACTAATAGCAATAGGAAAAAGAAAAGAATGTATTTCTAACATACTAACACTAATACCTATACAAAAACTATCTAAAGAAAGAGCAATTCCTAAAAATAGCGATTCTCTAATATCTATAGTTTTCGAATTATCAAAATCAGAAGAAATAGGGTTTTTAATAATTTGAATTGTAATACCTAAAAATTTAATAAAAAAACTAAAAATTTTTTCTTCAGAATGGTCAAGATTGATAAAATCACTCTTGACTGTTTTTTTGTCTTCTTTTTTTAAATTTTGAAAAATTAAAAATATTCCAATAAGAATAAGCATAAAACTTCCGAGATATTTTGCGAAATAAATAGAAAGAAAATTTTTTAATAAATAACCAAACCAAATAGAGATAATCGAAGAAAAAAATGAAACAGTAAATAAAATAACTTTTGCTTTATAGGATATTTTAACATTTTTTACACCATATGTAATACCAATTCCTAAAGAATCTATACTGCTAGAAATAGATAACATTAACGAGTATATAAGCATATAACCTCCTTATATAATTTCAAATTAGTACAAGCAAAAGAAAATATAAATTTATTTTGCTTGTTAATATAATATGTCGAAAAAAGTAATTTGTGAAAAATAGTCATAAATAAAAAAAAATAAACATAGATTTTAATAAATAAAAACAAAGGAGAGGAAGTATATGTGGTACACATTAAGTAAAGAAGAAGTTTTAAGAAAACTTAGGACAAACAAGCAAAGAGGTTTATCATATGAGGATGCTAAAGCAAGGCAAGAAAAATACGGTAAAAATAAATTGAAAGATAAGCCTAAAGAAAGTATTATTATAAAATTTTTAAAGCAGTTTAATGATTTTATGATAATAATATTAATTGTTGCATCAATAGTTTCAGCTATAATATCTTATATTCAAGGACAAAATGATTATATTGATTCAATAATAATAATAGGCATTGTAATAGTAAATGCATTAATGGGTGTTATACAAGAGGCAAAAGCAGAAAGATCAATAGAAGCATTAAAACAATTAACTCCACCTAAAGCCAAAGTGGTAAGGAATAATGAAACTATAGAAATAAATGCAGAAGATTTAGTTCCAGGAGATATAATAATTTTAGAGGCAGGAAATTTTGTGCCAGCAGATGCAAGAATAATTGAAAGTTTTAACTTAAAAATCGAAGAATCTAGTTTGACTGGAGAAACAGAACCAATTTTAAAAAATGAAAATGCAGTTATTAAAGAAAAATCTTCATTAGGTGATATTTTAAATATGGTTTTTATGTCTAGCATTGTAGTAAATGGACATGCAAAAGCTGTTGTTGTTGAAACAGGCATGAAAACCAAAGTTGGTCAAATAGCAAATATGATGATTAATGATGAATCACCTGAAACGCCAATTCAAAAAAAGTTAAATCAAGTAGGAAAAATTTTAGGTTTAGTATGTTTATTTATATGTTTAATAATATTTATAATTGGAGTAATAAAGAAAATTGATCCAGTAGAAATGTTTATGACATCAGTTGGATTAGCAGTAGCAGCGATTCCAGAGGGATTACCAGCAATAGTTACCATTGTATTATCAATAGGTGTAACTAGAATGGCTAAGAAAAACAGTATAATTAGAAAATTGCCAGCAGTTGAAACATTAGGTAGTAGTAATGTAATTTGTTCAGATAAAACAGGAACTTTGACTCAAAACAAAATGGAAGTTGTTGAAATAAAATCTGAAAATTCTAGTTTTACACTTGAATTAGGAACTATGTGTACAGACTGTGAGATAATATATAAAAATGGAAAAGCAGAAATAAAAGGAGAGCCAACAGAGGTAGCAATAGTAAATCAAGCATTAAAAAACGGAAAAAACAAATATGAATTATATAATTTAATGCCAAGAAAAAGTGAAATACCTTTTGATTCAAATAGAAAAATGATGACAACTATTCATAAAATTAATAGTGGGTATAGAGTAATAACAAAAGGTGCACCAGATATTTTAATTAATAAATGTATAAATATAGATAGAAATAAAGTTTTATCAGACAATATAAATATGGCAAATAAAGCATTAAGAGTAATAGCAGTAGCATATAAAGATATAAGTACATTACCTAGTAAAATAGATACTGTTACTATAGAAAATAATTTAAATTTTGTAGGATTAATTGGCATGATAGATCCACCAAGAGAAGGTGTAAAAGAAGCGGTAAATACTTGTAGAAAAGCGGGAATAAAAACTGTAATGATAACTGGAGATCATATTTTAACAGCAAAAGCAATAGCTAAAGAGTTAAATATTTTAGATAAAAATGATATGGCAATAACTGGTCAAGAATTAGATAATATTTCACAAAAAGAATTAGAAAAAAATATTTCCAATTATTCGGTATTTGCTAGAGTTACACCAGAACATAAGGTTAGAATTGTAAAAGCATGGCAAAAAACTGGAGCAGTTGTTGCTATGACTGGGGATGGGGTTAATGATAGTCCAGCACTAAAAAATGCAGATATAGGGATTGCAATGGGAAGGAATGGAACAGATGTTGCTAAAAATGCTTCAGACATGATTTTAACAGATGATAATTTTGTAACAATAGTAGAAGCAGTTAAGCAAGGAAGGAATATTTATGATAATATTAAAAAGGCAATTCATTTTTTAATAGCAACAAATATAGGAGAAATAGTAACAATATTTATAGGGTTAATATTGGGGTTAAAATCTCCGTTATTAGCTATTCAATTATTATGGATAAATTTAGTAACAGATTCATTACCAGCTATTGCATTAGGTTTAGAGCCACCTGAAAAAGATATAATGAAAAGAAAACCAATTAATTCTAAAAAAGGAATTTTTGCAGATGGTTTATGGGGAAAAATTGTTATAGAAGGAATAATGATTGGAATGTTAACATTAGTAGCATTTAGCATAGGAAATAAATATTATGGACTTGAAGTAGCAAGAACTATGGCATTTATTTCATTAGGATTATTAGAATTAGTGCACAGCTTAAATATAAAAAGTGAAGCATCTATATTTAAAAATAAATTAACTGAGAATAAATTCTTAATAGGTAGTTTCTTTTTAGGAGGTTTTATACAATTAATTGTTGCTTTAGAGCCTAATTTAGCATCTATTTTTCAATTAGTAGAATTAAATTCAAATCAATGGATGATAACATTAATAATTTCATTTTTACCAATTCCTATAATGGAAATACAAAAATTAATGAATAATGAAAAGGATACAAAAATTCAACAATTAAATTTAAAAAAAGCAACCGGAATTTAGTCATATTACAGAAAATATTGAAAAATCTATAAAATATAAGATTTATTACTTTTTATATTAGGGGTAATTATTTAATAAAATTTTATGCTGTGTTTTAGATGTTACACATATTGTTTATTTGACTTCAAAATTGCAGTATTAAAATAATAATTAGGGACAGTAGTTTTACAGGTACTAAAACTTGCAATTTTACATAAAATGTGGTATGATAATATTGATGTAGGTAATATCCTGCTACAAATAAAAATAAAATGGGCAGTCGATAAGATTGTCAAGTCCGAAAGGGCGGAAAGGATTATCATGATGAAAAAGTACACAAAACGGAATTACATTATGAAGGCTGAGAAGGTCGCTGCTGGAACTAAGCTCTATAACTTTCTCGAGGACTGCCACTACACCACAAACGATGTCAAGTGCATCAAGCTTATTGGCACAGTTGGTGAAGTATGGCCCGTAACCATCGAGAAGTTGGCTAAGACCTATACTCTGATCGACGGCACTCCCATTACTGAGGAGAACATCCCTGAAGGCGAGTTTGAAATCGCTACTATCGTGGATGAAAATGCCGAAACTATCTTTGCAGAGCAAGTCACCGATCAAGTTAAGGTCGCTACTAGTTGGGGCGAATTGCTCACAGCCAATCGTGATGGCATCCCTCACGGCGAAGGCGATTTCATTGTAAGCGCCAACAAAGAGGGACAGCCGAATCCTGATGACAGATGGGTTGTTAACGGTATGGTGTTTATTAACACCTATAAAGAAGTGTAATCAACTCTCTGTTGTAGCATAAGATGAGGACCAATGGAAGTAAAATTCCGTTGGTCCTCATCTATTGAAAGAGTTAGAACTGAAATAAAAAGAGATAAGCTAAAAACTAAAAAACAAGCTTATCTTTACAATCACAACTTTAGAAGTGCATAAGAAAGTATAACTGAGATTTGATTGAATTATATAAAAATCTAATAAAAAGATAAATAGAAAAGTTTAAAAAAATTAAAATTTGAACTGCTAATAAAAATAACTATTACCGGGGATAACTATCTAGAAAAAACAGATAGTTATCATATATTAATAGTAAAAATGTGAATTATTAATTATAAAATCAGGGTTACTCTTTTTTTCTGAAAAAGCATAAAAATGCTTGAAAAATAAAAAAAAATATGATAAAATACTACTTGCTTTAGAAATAGAATAACTATTTTTAAATCTCTACTTACATAAAAATGTAGGTTATAAATCCAAAGGGAGGTGAAAATAATGAATAAATACGAAAGTATTATCATTGTTAATCCAAATGTAGATGAAGCAGGTTTAAAAGCTTTAGAAGAAAAATTTACAGGATTAATTAATGAAAATGGAAAAGTAGATTCAGTAGAATCAATGGGAAAAAGAAAATTAGCTTACGAAGTAAAAAAATGCAAAGAAGGTACATACATACTATTTAACTTTGAAGCAAAACCATCTTTCATAGCAGAACTTGAAAGAATTTACAGAATTACAGATGAAGTTATAAAATTTATAGTTGTAAAAAAAGAAAACTAAAAATAGTAAAAATTAAATAAAGATAGGGGCCTTTATTTAAAGTAAAGAAAGGTGATAAAAAATGAACAAAGTAATATTAATGGGAAGATTAACAAGAGACCCAGAAACAAGATACACACAAACAAACAATACTTTAGTTTCTTCATTTAGTTTAGCAGTTAATAGAAGATTTGCAAGACAAGGTGAAGAAAGACAAGCAGATTTTATAAATGTTGTTGCTTGGAGTAAAACAGGTGAATTTTGCAGTAAATACTTTAAGAAAGGTCAACAAGTAGGAATCATAGGAAGAATTCAAACAAGAACTTGGGATGATGACCAAGGAACAAAACATTATGTAACAGAAGTAATTGCGGAAGAAGCATATTTCGCAGATAGCAAAAGAGATGGAGAAGCAGGAGGAGTAGCTTTTGAAAATACATTTGGAAATACAGCACCTGGAAATATGGGGGCGGATTTTGAAATGTCTTCAAGTGATGACCTACCATTCTAAGTATAGGGGGGAAAAGAGAAAATGGCAGATAAAAAACAAAGAAAAAATAATAAAAATAATTATGATGAAGATTATAATCCAAAATTTAGAAAACAAAGAAAAAAAGTATGTGTATTATGTAGTGATAAAAACTTTGTATTAGATTATAAAAATCCAGAACAATTAAGAAAGTTCATAAATGAAAAAGGAAAAATTTTGCCAAGAAGATCAACAGGTGCATGTAGTAAACATCAAAGAGATATTACAACTGCAGTAAAAAGAGCAAGACATATTGCTATATTACCATATACACAAAACTAAAATAAAAATAAAATTTTAAGAAAATGTTTATTTCTAACATTTTCTTTTTTTATTTAATTAAAACATTTACAATTAAAAAACCATATGATATAATTTCAATTAGCAAGACAAAAGAGGTGAAAGAATGAATCAAATTTTAAGTATTGATAATAGTGCAGAGAAAAGAAAAAAACAAAAAAAATCAGGACCAGTAGAAATAAAAAGTGTATTAAAGTTTTTTTCAATATCACTTATCATATTTGGAATATTTATGATTGGAACAGGTTCATATTCAATGTATAAAGAAGCAAATACTCAAGTTACAATTACAAAGCCTACATTAAATGTTAGAAAATTATCAGATGAACAATTAGTAATTTCTGTTACACATGATAAAGCATTAGAAAAATTTACATATAGTTGGAAAGATGATGAAACTATAGAAATTAATGCACAAGGTAGAAAGAATATAGAACAATCAATTGATATACCAGAAGGAACTAATACATTGAAAATTTATGTAAAAGATATAAATGGACAAGAAATAGAATTTAAAAATACATATACAAGAGAAGGAAATATAACATTAGATATAACAAAAGAAGAAAATGGAAATAATATTGTTATTTCTGCTACTGGAAAAAATGAATTATCATATTTAACATATAGATGGGATGAAGAAGACGAACAAAAAGTAGATATAAATAATAATTCAATAGAACATACAATAGAAGCACCAATGGGAACACACACATTAACAGTAGTAGTAGTAGATATTAATAATTCTACAGAGACGAAAGAAAAGGAAATAAAAGTTGTTAAAAAGCCTAAATTAGAAGTAACAGCAGATGGAGAAAACTTCCATGTAAAAATGTCAGATGAACAAGGTTTAGAAAAAGTAGAATTTATTATAAATGAAGATAAAAAGTATAGAGTAATGTTAAATGGAGCTACAGAACATGAATTTAGTTATCCATTAGAAGAAGGGGAAACAAGATTAAATGTAACAGTGTATAATGCAAATGGTGTTACAGAAAATAAAAAGGTAAAATATACAAAATAAAATTCCTCCTACTTTGGTAGGAGGTTTTCTTATAGGGTGAATTTATGAATATTAACATATTAGAAATATTAATGTATTTTATATTATACTCATTTTTAGGATGGGTAATGGAATCTATATATAGGTCAATACACGAAAAAAAATTAATAAATACAGGTTTTTTAAAAGGACCATGTTGCCCAATATATGGAATTGGAGCTATTATAATGTTTTCAGTATTAAAAATTTTTGATGATAACATTGTTATACTATTTTTTTCATCAGTATTAGTATTAACTTTTTGGGAATATATAGTAGGAATATTATTAGAAAAAATTTTTAAAACTAAATATTGGGATTATTCCGATCATAAATTTAATTTTCAAGGAAGAATTTGTTTGACAAATTCAATTTATTGGGGCATTTTGGGAGTATTATTTGTAAAACTAATACATCCTACAATACAAGATTTTATAGGTAAAATAGATATAAAAATATTAAACTATGTAACTATCATATTTACAATTGTTTTATTAGTTGATGCAATAACTTCAATAGTTAAATTTAAAAATATTAAAAATACATTAGAAAAAATTGAAAAAATAAATAATGAAATAAAGGAAAAGTTCAAAGAATTAAAATTTATTAGTAAACAAAAAGAAATGGAAATAGTAAAAAGTAATGAAAGTATTCAAAAAATTATTGATGAATTAAAGAAAAAGAGAAATAGAACAATTTTACATTTATATAAAAATGTTTATAGATTAAAAAAGGCTTTTCCTGCAATTAATACTAAAGAAATAACAGAAGTTTTAAACAAAAAAGTAGAATTTATAAAAAAAAGAAAAAATAAATAATTACTCGATAAAAATAAAAAGAATATAAAATTAATGAGGAGGAAAATATGGTACAAGAAATATATATAATTGATGATGATGAATCTTCAATAGTTATATTTAGAGAATTATTCAAAAATGATCCTGAATACAAATTTATTAGTGTAAAGACAGAACAAATAGATATAGCTTTAAAAAACATACCAGCCTTAATAGTAATAAATGAAGATGCAATAGATAGAGATGTTATAGATTTATGTAGAAAAATCCGAAAAGATGAAGATAATACAATAACACCTGTAATTGTTGTATCTTCTAAGAGTAGTAAAGAGCATAGAATAAAAATTTTACAAGAATCTGTAGAATATTTCATAAAAAAACCTGTTGATGAAGAATACTTATATTATACAGTTAAAAATTTAAATAGATTGTTAGCAATAAACAGAAGAATAAGTCCGTTAACAGGATTGCCAGGAAATGTTCAAATTCATGCAGAATTAAAAAAGAGATTATCAAGAAAAGAACCATTTTGTGTTTTATATTTAGATTTAGATAATTTTAAAGCATATAATGATGTATATGGATTTTTAAAAGGAGATCAAATAATTGAATTTACTGCTGAAACCATAGTAAGAGAAATACATAATAGTGAAATGGATGATACATTTGTAGGGCATATAGGTGGAGATGATTTTGTGGCTATAATTTCTGGAAATAGTTGTGAAAGATTATGTCAAAATATTTTAGCAAGATTTGATGCAAATGTAGGTAGATATTTTACAGATGAAGATTTAGAAAGAGGGTATATAGAAGTTGAAAATAGAAAAGGAATAATAGAGCAATTTCCATTAACATCTCTTTCAATAGGAGTAGTAGTAGCTGATACAAATAGATTTAATAATATCCTTGAAATTGGAGAAATTGGAGCACAAGTAAAACATGCCGCTAAATCTGTTATGGGTAGCAGTTATGCTGTTGATAGAAGAAAATAATAAATAATAATGAATAACATTAGAATTTCTGTAAAAACTATTATAAATACATAATATAAGGAGGTTCTAATGGAGGCAAGTAATTTAAAAAATATGATTGTCTTAAAAAATCTACCATCTAATATTGTTGAGGAAGCAATTATAGTTTTAAAAACTAATGATAAAGTAAAAAAATTAGAAAAAGTAGATAAAACTGAAACAAAAGAAATTCAGAAAAAAACATCTAAAAGTGAATTAAAAAGTAATGAATATGTAACAAAAGAAGCAGAATTATTAGTTTCAAATTATATTACAAAGCTTGAAAACAAAAATAATAAAAATATAAAAAATAAAAAGAATATGGAAAAATACGTAAAACTAAAAAAATATGCATATATTTCAAGTGTTATAATTTTATTAGAAACAATAATATTATTAATTAAATAAGAATAAAACACCTTTTCCTAACATATAGTTTATAAAGAAAACTAAGGAAGAGGTGTTTTATTGTGGAAAAAATCTTAACAGTTGAAGAAAGAATAAGACGAGCAGAGCAAATATATGAGAGAAGAAAAGGAAATACAGATAAAATAATTGTAGATAAAGAAAATGATAAGAAAGATATAAAATTATTAAAAAAAATGATTGTACAAATAATAGTATGTGTAATTATATATTTTATAATATATATAATTCAAAACGGAAATTATATATTTTCTACAGATTTTATAAACAAAGCAAATGAGATTCTTTCGTATGATATGAATTTTATAGAAATGTATAATAATATAAAAAATCACATAGAAGAAAAATTTTCAATAAATAAAAATATTGAAACTGATAAAAAAGAAGAGAATGTATTAGAAAATAAAATAGAAGAAAATGGTAATAATGAGGTAGAAAATAATAATCAAGCTGGAATAGGTGGAGCAGTAGAAGAAAATAAGGATGAAGAAAATCAAAATATAACAATCTCTGAAGAAGAACAAGATATAATTAATATAAAAAATACAACAACATTTATAAAACCAGTAGAAGGTGTTATTAGTTCAAAATATGGTCAAAGAGAACCAACAACTGCATCTGTACCTAAAAATCATACAGGAACTGATATAGCAGCACAAACAGGAACGAAGATAAAATCTGCGACAGATGGAGAAGTTGTGTTAGTATCAGAAGAAGGAGATTATCGGAAAACATATAAAAATACAAATAGGAGAAATAAGCATAATATACGCTCATTGTAATGCTTTGTATGTAAGGCAAGGAGAAAAAATAAAACAAGGGCAAGAAATAGCAGAAGTTGGTTCAACAGGAAATTCAACAGGACCTCATTTGCATTTTGAAATCAGAATTTACGAGAGAACGGTTGATCCCCAAAAAATTTTAGAATTGTAGGAGAAATAATGAAATTTAAAATTGATTTAAAAATTTTTTTATTTATTTTTATATTTTTTTTTACTGATCAAATAGAATTATATGCTATGATAATGTTTTTTGCTTTTATACATGAAATAGGACATTTGTTAACAGGCATGCTACTTGGTATGAAACCTAAAAAACTAGAAATAAAACCTTATGGAATAAGTATTTCTTTTTTATTAAAACCAAATGATTATAATATGAAAATTGGAAAGAGCAATCTTTTGGGAATAAAAAAAATACTTGTAGCATTAGCTGGACCACTTACAAATTTAATATTGATAATTTTATTTTATAATGCTAAAATAAATATATTTTCCAATTTAAAGATAATATATTCTAATATTTTATTAATTGTGTTTAATCTAATTCCAATTTATCCACTAGATGGAGGGAGAATATTAAAAGAAGTACTACATATATTATATGGCAAAAAAAAATCAGAAAAATACATAAATATAATTTCTTTTATTGTAATTTCTGTCATTACTATAGTGATTAGTATAGTAATATATTACATAAATAATATAGCATTATTTATAATTATAGTTGTATTATGGGTTTTGGTTATAAATGAAGATAGAGTATATCAAAACAAAAATAAAATTTATAAAATACTAGATAAAAAACTTGAATTTGAAACAAATAAATAGTAAACTATAATTAAAGAAAAAAGGGGTATTCAAAAGATAAAAAAGTTTTTAAAAAATGAAAAGGTGTATTTTTAATTTTATTAACTGTTGCAGTAATAATTATTATAGTAATAACAAATATGTTATTATATAATTTAAGAGATAAAGTAGGACTTTACTATGCAAACTATGGAGAAATGCCAGCTGATAAAGATGTAGAATATACGAATTTAGATAATTTGAGGAATAATGGAAGAATAAGTAATACAGTTGATACAGGAAAATTTTATATTATAGAGTTAGAAGACTTAGAAAATCTAACTTTTTGGAAATTTATATAATAATTTAGAAAAATATGGTGTTATAAGTATTTTATGTTATGGGGGACAATGGGATGTAATTATGGAATGGATAGATTCTAAATACATTGAAAGTGAATGTGATGTTAATAATTCTTTTGTTGCAAATTCCTCATTAAGTGGAAATGATCATTAATCTAATCACAAAAGTTCAGGATACTTAATAGAGGATAGAGTTGAAAATATATATGATTTAGTGGAAAAACTATATAAATGGATGAGTGAAATTAATAACGATATAAATAGAACTTTGAGAGGTGAAGATTATAAAGCTTCTTAACATGATACAGTATCTATTATTTTTATGTAAATAGCATTGACTTTTTACGAAATTCGTTATATTATATATCTGTTAAAAAAGTGTTTTTAAAATCCTAAGGAGGAAAAATATGGGAGAAGTAATAGTTATAACATCAGGAAAAGGTGGAGTAGGTAAA
>CALXZW010000025.1 GCA_944393345.1 uncultured Clostridia bacterium | reverse complement strand
ATCTTACAATAACTTTTAAAATACAATTAAAATCTATTTACTTTTACTAGAATAGAATTTACTTTTTTAATTTACTACTTAATATATTTAGTGCGAAATTTATTGAATGTGTTGAGGAAAATGTAAAGTTGTGATATAGTGTTGGCAGAAAGATAGGTGTAGATATAAATGTATTTAGAAAAATTACCAATTATTAATGGTAAACGTGTGTTAAATGATGATTTTGTTAATGATCAAATGAAAAAAATAGCTATAGAAATTGGAAACGAAAATGAAAATCCTGATTTATCATTTATTCTTGAAGGGTTTTGTGGAGACAATCTAGAAGATGTAGACATGAGTGGATTATCACTTGAAAATCTTAGAAGATTAAAATTTGATAGCAATACAAGATTTCCTGATATGCAAATAGAAGGAATTTCAATAAGCGAATTTGTAGAAAATCTTATAAATCAAGGAAAAAGTTTTTCGAATCTGATTGAGGGAGATGAATCTCAAAAAGAAATTGATGGTACAGGAACAACAATAGCATTGCTTGATACTTATTTTGATAGTTCAATAAAAGAGTTTGAAGGAAGAGTAGTTAAGCACATTGTATTTACCAAAGGAAAAAATGGTGAAGTGGTTACTAATGTTGCTTTTGATAGAGATAATAAAGATATTCAAGATAGACGTGATGTTTTTTTTGAAAGATATGGAGATGGACCTCACGGAAATACAACTGCCTGTCTGGCTGCAGGAAATGAATGTGGAATTGCTCCAGGAGCTAATCTGTATATATTTAGTGTTGGAGATGTGGGCTGGGATAAAGCAAAAGAAGCTATGCTAAAATATATGAAGGCAAACATGGAAATTCCAGACGTTATTTCAATGTCTGCTGACATAAAAAATACAAAAGAGGCTGAAAATATCTTAAAAGAATTTTGTAATGATTATGGATGTATAGATATTGACTCTAGTAAATTTTGGAGAGATTTCTTATGGGGAAGAATTAGCAAAGATGGAAAAGAAATAGAGATAGATGGCTTAATGCAAGAAGTTATAGAAGGATATGATAAATATCCTGAAAATGGTAGAGCTAGAAAAGTTATAGATAATATAGATAACAGCAGTATAGTTCTACCTTTTACCCAAAGAACGACTGTACATTATGGGAAAGATAGAAAACCAATATATGAATATAATGGTACTCTTTGTGGTGCAAGTTATGCAATCCCACAAATAGCAGGATTGATCTTAAAGGCTAGACAACAAAATAAATCTATCAGTTATGAAGAATTTGTTAATTATATAAGAGGTATAGTACAGAGTAGAGAAACAATTAAGAATACTAGAAATTGGGATAAAGAAATTGACGAAGCTATTTCAAATGTTCAATTAGTTGAAGTAAATTCTGCTACGATAGAAACCAGAACTAATGAAAGCCAAAAGACTAATGAAGAAAATAATGTGGAATTATAAATTTGGAGGTTAAGATGACAAAAGAAACGATGCAAGCATATACAGAAATTGATTGTATATTATCTAATATGCCTAGTGAATATGTTTTAAAAGTGCCTGAGAAATTAAGAGAAAAGTTTAAAAAAGAAAAAGATCCAAAATATATATTTAGACTTAAAGAAAATAAAAGTCTTAATGAGCATAATTTAAATAACAAAACACGTGCTTTATTAGCAATGTTAAAATACAATTATTGGTGCAAAAATCAAGAGGAAAAAGAAAAGCTAGCAGAAAGGTTTAACGAAAATCAAAGAAAATATGTGGAATACATAAGAGAAATATATAATCCTAATGATATTTTTAAGAAAAAATATAAAATTCAAGAAGAAAAAGTTATTAATCAAAATATTTCAATCATTGAATACAAGGAATCAAATTTTTTTGAAAAATTATTAAATAGAATAATGAAATTTTTACATATAAAAACTAAATAGAAATTATAAAAGGAACATAGAGGATTAATAGATTTCATTATACCTTCTGGAAATATTATTACAATTATAGTAGTATTAGGAATACTTTTGGCTATATCATTTTTTATTAGTTAGATAAGAAGAAAAAACAAAGAAAGTTTACAGAATCTAGCAGAAGAATTAAAGTTATTTAATGAATTATTGAAAAAAGTAGATGTGTTAGAAAAGTTGAACAAGGCAAATATATTTACGAATCAGTTAGTAAAAATAAATATACACAAGACAGTAAAAAATATATAGATGAATAATGGTTTGAAAATTTGAATTTAAGAGGAGACTATAAAACTAAAATACTATCGTACATTCAAGGAATTTATCCGAATTTAATAAATGAATATAATGATATTTATATTAAAGGAAATAAAAAATATTGGAATGATTTATCTGAAGAGATTAAAGAGTATTGTGAAATAAATAATATAAAATATATAGATTACTTTTATCATGAAAAATTAGTTGAGAATAAGAAAAATGTAAAATAGAGAACGTAATATAAAAAATTATTAAATTGTAGTTTGAATGCAATTAAGCCTAAATTAGTTATCAAAACTGATAAAATTGTCATAAAAATTTAAATTGTTCTAATAAAAATGAATATAGAATTTGAGGAGATGATAGAATTTATGGATAGTATTGAAAGTTTTATGGAAAGTATGCCAGTTAAAATAATTTATTTTGTGCATGGAACAACTACAGATAATATAGAGCATAAAGCAACAGGATGGAAAGAAGGAGAACTAAGTAAAAAAGGAATAGAACAAATTATAAAATTAAAAGAACAAATAAATTTTAATGAAATAGATTTAGTTATTACATCAGACCTAAAAAGGGCAGTAGATTCTGCAAAATATATTTTTGAAGATTCAAAAAGAATATTACAAGATCAAAGAATTAGAGAATGTAATTATGGAGATTTAAATGGTCAAGATAAGTCTTTGGTGAAATATGAGGAACATATAGATATTAAATTTACTAATGGAGAATCATTACAAGATGTTGAAAAAAGATTAAGAGACTTTTGTAAATATTTGTTAGAAAATTATAAAGGGAAAACTATAGCTTTAGTTTCACACAAAGCACCACAATTAGCTTTAGAAGTGATAACTAAGAATATTAGTTGGAAAGAAGCAATAGAAAATGATTGGAGAAAAACAAAAAGTTGGCAACCTGGTTGGAGATATGAAATAATGTAAAGAATAAAATTTAAGGAAAATTTTAAATCAACATTTAATGAAAGGAAATTTAAATGAAGCAAGATGAAATATTAAAAATAGTAGAAGAATATGTAAAACAAAAATGTATAAATGATTCGAGCGGTCATGATTGGTGGCATATAAAAAGAGTCGAAAAAAATGCTATGTTAATCAATAAAGACGAGAAGGCGAATGAATTTGTTATAAAGATGATAGTTTATATGCATGACCTATATGATCATAAATTTTATTCTGGAGACAGTAGTGCAGAGTTAAAGAAAACACTTCGAAAATTAAAAATATATGAAAGTATTCTAGAAGATGATATTAATAACATAATATATAGCTGTGTGAATTTAGGGTTTAGTTCTAATTTTGATAATAAAAAAGAACTATCAAAAGAAGGACAAATTGCTCAAGATGCTGATAGATTAGATGCAATGGGAGCAATAGGTATAGCAAGAACATTTGCTTATGGAGGAAAAAAAGGAAAATTAATATATAATCCTAACGTTGATAATAATATAACACAAAAAGAATATAAAAAAAACGGTTCAAATACATCGCTTGATCATTTTTATGACAAATTATTAAAGATAAAGGATTCGATGAATACAGTTACTGCTAAGAATATTGCAAATAAGAGACATGAATATATAGAAAATTTTTTGGATGAATTTTTGAATGAATGGAATGGTATAAAATGATAGATACAGGCTATTTATATGCAAAAGATAATAATAGAATATTTATAAATACTTGTTTAGGATGTAGACGGT
Source organism: uncultured Clostridia bacterium (assembly GCA_944393345.1). Classification (GTDB taxonomy): domain Bacteria; phylum Bacillota; class Clostridia; order TANB77; family CAG-508; genus CAG-269. Next base: position 10,856 of record CALXZW010000025.1, on the reverse strand, counting down.
GAGTGTACATATTGTTATTTAAAAAAAATGGGATATGCAAATGATAAAATTATAGGAAAAATAAAAAAAGCAGAAGAATTAATAAATGAAATAGAAAGTAAAATAAAAATATCTAAGAATTGTTTGATAACATTGGGATGTTATTCAGAATGCTGGGATGAAGATAATAAAACTGAAACAGTAAAATTAATTGAATATTTTTTAAAAAAAGGAAATCAAATTCAATTATCAACTAAAAAAAGAATTTATATAGAAGAAATAATCCAATTGAAAAATTTAATAAAATATTTAGGGCAGTTTGTAATATTTGTTAGTTCTGCAAGTGTAAGTGAAGCAGAAAGAATAGAAAAAAATACAACTATACCAGAAGAAAGATTTAAAACTTTTGAAATATCAAAAGAACTAAATATTCCTACTGTTTTATATATAAAGCCAGTATTAAAAGGAATAACAATTAAAGATATAGAGATATATAAAACGGTAATAAGAAAATATAATATAAAAGATGTTGTTATTGGTAGTATATTTGAGGAAGAAGGAACTAGTGAAAAAATACATTTTTCGGATAATAAAGATTTATTTTATAATCCAAATACTGATGAAATAAAAATAATAAAAGAACTAAGCAAAATGAAAAATGTAAAAGTGTATAGAAGAAGTTCTGAAGTGATGAAATTTTATGAACTTTGAAGAAGAAAAATAAGGTTTAAAAGGAGAAATATGAATAATAATTATAACATAGTACAATCTCGGTAATATTGGTATTTTTGATTCTGGAATAGGTGGAGTTACAGTTTTAAAAGAAATAAAAAAGATTCTTCCATATGAAAACTATATTTATTATAGTGATTCAAAAAATAATCCTTATGGAGATAAAACAGATAAAGAAGTAATACAAATATCGCAAAATATTACAGAAAAATTAATAGAAAATAAATGTAAGGTAATAGTTATAGCATGTAATACAGCAAGTGCTAAAGCTACAAAAAAACTTAGAGAAAAATATAATCATATACCATTTATAGCAATAGAACCAGCATATAAAATGGTATATGATTATGCATATGATAAACCAACATTAGTGATGGCAACAAAAGGAACTTTAGAAAGTGAAAAATTTAATATGCTTTTTAATAAATATAATAATCATAAAACATATTTATTACCTTGTATTGGGTTAGCGGATATTATAGAGAAAAATGATGAAAGAAAAATCCGAGAATATTTAGATAAAAATTTAGAAAAATATAAAAATAAAGTTAAAAATGTTGTATTAGGATGCACACATTATCCATTAATAAAAGATGAAATACAAAAAGTATTAGGAAAAGTAGAGTTTTTCGAAGGATCATCAAGGCTAGCAATACATTTAAAAGATGTACTTGAAAAATCGAATATGTTAGAAAAGAATGAAGGAAAGGTAACATTTATAGATTCAAATAATTCCAAAGAAAAAGAGAGAAGGTTTTATAATGAACTTCTGGGAGGGTAATTAAAGTTTAAGACAATTATTAATTTGTAAAATGTAGGAGAGGAAAAAATGAAAAAAGTATTATTTGCAACAACAAATCCGGCTAAAGTGAAAAAATTTAAAAAATACTTAGAAGAAAACGGAGTGGAATTAATAACTTTAAAAGATATAAATATAAAATTAAATATAGAAGAAAATGGAAAAGATGCTATAGAAAATGCATATATAAAAGCTAAGGCATATTATGATGTAACTCAAATTCCAACAATAGGGATGGATAATAATCTATTTGTTGAAAAATTGCCACAAGAAAAGCAACCAGGAACATATGTAAGAAGAATTAATGGGAAAGAATTAAATGATGATGAAATGATTGAATATTATACTAATTTAGTAAAAAAATATGGAGGAAAACTTTCTGCTAAATGGGTATATGGAATGGTAATTTTTAAGAAAGATAATATTGCAAAATATTTATGGAATAAGGATAATTTTTATTTTATAGACAAACCTTGTGCAAAAATAAATCCAGGTTATCCTCTGGATTCAATTTCGATAATACCAGAATTTAATAAATATTTAGTTGAATTGTCCCCAAAAGAGAAAGAATATCTTGCAAAAAGGGAAAATATAAATAATATTATTGAATTTATATTAAAAAATATATAAATTATATTTTAATAAAAAGATAATATAAAAAATACTTTACTATATATACTTTTTGCTGTACAAATATGCACAGTACAAATAAAATTAACCTTGCTGCATGGAAAAAATTCTTGGATTTTTTCTATATAATAAAAAAGTTGCGAAATATATATTTATTTGCAACTTCTCTTTTTTGAATTAATAATAATCTCAAAAGTTTTGTTTTGAAGTTAAAAAATATGCATAAAATTTATTTTATTGATAAGATGCTTACAGTTACAGTTTTTCCGTCACTTGAAGCTAATATTTTTATGTCATTTTCTAAATTATTTTTAAATTTTAAATCATAACTACCATAAGCGACAGCAGCATCTTTTCCTTTTTGGATATAAGGAACATAGTTACTATGTTTATGCCTTTCTGTAACTTCTAATTTTGGAACAGAAAGTACAGCATTATATAAGGTTGTACTTATTTGACAGTTACCACCGCCTAATCCTTTTTTCTTATTTCCATATCTATCAAAAATATCGGCTTTTTGATAACCTTTTGCAGAAGTTGATTCTCCTACAGTTCCACAAAAAGAAAAAGTTTCTCCAGGTTTTACAATAGTTCCATTTAGAGTTTTACAGGTTATATTAATATTATTTTGTCTTGCAGAATCTGTAGAATAAATTTTTGTAGAAAAAGTTGCGAGTTGTTCTTCAACTGGTTTTGAAGTAATACCTACACTTTGATTTGTAGATGAATTATTATGATTAGTAGTATTATTACTATTGTTAGTATTAGTTTCAGTATTGTTGTTTTTAGTAATATTATTTTGACTTGTATTATTTTTTTCTGTACTTACTTTTTCAGTTTCATAATTATTTTTATTTGTTTTAGAATTGTTATAATAAAAATAAATAGCAATACTAATTATAACTGCAAGAATTATTAATCCAATAATTAAAAATTTATTTTTCACATTAATCACCCAATTTAGTGTAACCAAAAAAACAGAAATTATTGACTTTTTTTGAAAATATGAGTATAATTAATATGTAGTAAAAAGAAGGAGAAAAAATATGTTAGCTAAAAATTGGAAAAAAATAGGTATGTTAATTTTAATAATAGCATGTGTATTTAATATAATGGGAAAACTAGTAAACAAATTATCCTTAAATAAAGAAATGTTGTATTCAGCGCAATATATGTATGAAAAAAATCAAAATAATGAAACTAATGAAACAAAAAATACAAATAACACTTGAAAAAAAATATAAAGTGTGATAATATAAAAAGCAGTCAAATTATTTAAAATTGAGAAAGAGGTGAACATAAATGAAAGAAGGAATACATCCAGCATATAACCAAACAACAATTACATGTGCATGTGGTAACATAATAGAAGTTGGTTCAACAAAAAAAGATTTAAAAGTAGACGTATGTTCTAAATGCCATCCATATTATACAGGAAATGTTAGAAAAGATACAGTAGGTGGTAGAGCAGATAAATTTAAGAAAAAATATGGTCTTGCTTAAAAATATGAGTAGAATACTACTCTATTTTTTTTGTGCTCAGAAAAGATAAAAAATCAATAAGAACTAAAATAAAAAAATATTGCAAAAAACGACAAAATATATTAGAATATACAAGTAAAGAGAGGATTTACAGTTGAAAGGATTGGTAAAAAAGTGGAAAAACAAGAAGAAATACAAAATCAAAAATTTTATATGGAAAAAATAAAAGAAATGATTAAAAATCAAAATCAGAAATTCTCAATTTTTACAATGGGATGTCAATTAAATGAAAATGATTCAGAAAAATTATCTGGAATGGCAGAAAAAATGGGATACGAAAAAACAGAGGAACAAGCAAAATCAGATTTGGTGATATTTAATACCTGTTGTGTAAGAGAAAATGCAGAAGATAAATTATTTGGAAAATTAGGAGAACTAAAAAAATTAAAGGAACAAAATGGTATTATAATTGCAATAGGTGGCTGTATGATGCAAGAAAAACATATAACAGATAAAATAAAAGAAAGTTATCCTTTTGTAGATATTATATTTGGAACACATACACTTCATAGATTTCCAGAAGATTTATATAAAGCATTAAGCGAAAAAAAGAAAATTGAAGATATATTAGATATTGATGGAGAAATATATGAAGGATTACCAATAAAGAGAGAGAATAATATAAAAGCTTCTGTAACTATAATGAATGGGTGCAATAATTTTTGTAGTTATTGTATAGTACCATATGTAAGAGGAAGAGAAAGAAGTAGAAAACCTAAAGATATATTAGATGAAATAAAAGATTTAGCACAAAAAGGATATAAAGAAGTAACTTTGTTAGGACAAAATGTTAATTCATATTTAAGAGTAGAAAAGGAAAAAAATATACAGTTTGAAGAATATGAAGGAGTAAACTCATTTGCAACATTATTAATCGCTATTAACAAAATACCAGGAATAGAGAGGATAAGATTTGTATCACCACATCCTAAAGATTTTACAGATGATGTAATTGAAGCAATTAGTAAATGTGATAAAGTATGCAAATTAATACATTTGCCATTACAATCAGGAAATACAAAAGTTCTAAAAGAAATGAATAGGAAATATACCAAAGAGCAATATTTAAATTTAGTAGAAAAAATGAAAAATAAAATACCAAATCTAACTTTGTCAACAGACATAATTGTTGGATTTCCTGGAGAGACAGATGAGGAATTCGAAGACACTCTAGATGTAGTAGAAAAGGTTAAATTTGAACAAGTATATATGTTTATATATTCAAGAAGAGTAGGAACACCAGGAGATAAAATGGAGAATCAGGTGCCAGAGAAAATAAAACATATAAGATTCGATAAATTAAAAAAACTAGTAGAAAATCAAATAGAAGAAAATAACAAAAAATATGTAGGAACAATTCAGAAAGTTTTAGTCGAAGGAGAAAGTAAAAATAACAAAGAACTATTAACAGGGAGAACAGATAGCAATAAGGTAGTTATTTTTGATGGAGAAAAAGATTTAATTGGCAATGTAATAGAATTAAAAATTGTTTCTGAACATATGTGGTATTTGAAAGGAGAAAAAATATGTCAGAATTTTCACCTATGATGCAAAGATATCTTGAAACAAAAGAACAATATAAAGATTGCATATTGTTTTATAGATTAGGAGATTTTTATGAGATGTTTTTTGATGATGCAATTCTTGCATCAAGAGAATTAGAAATAACATTAACAGGGAAAGATTGTGGTCGAGAAGAAAGAGCACCTATGGCAGGGGTTCCATATCATGCTGCCGAAATATACATATCAAAATTAGTTTCAAAAGGATATAAAGTTGCAATATGTGAACAATTATCAGATCCTAAAACAACTAAGGGTATTGTTGAAAGAGGGGTTATAAGGGTAGTTACACCTGGGACTATAGTTGAAAGTAATATGCTAGAAGAAAGAAAAAATAACTATATAATGTCAATATATAAAGCGGGAATATATTTTGGGATAAGTATTTGTGATATATCAACAGGAGAATTTTATTCTGCTGAAATAAAAGATACACAAAACTTTCCAATGGTATTAGATGAAATTGCAAGATACTCACCATCAGAATTAGTTATAAATTCGATGCTATCAGACTGTAATGAAGAGATAGATAAAATAAAAGAAAGATTTGAAAATGTTTATATAACAAGATACAATGACAAATATTTTGATACAAACATAAATAATATAAATCTTAGATTTAATATATTTGATAGTTATGGAAAAGAAATTGAGGATATTAAAGAAAAAACATTAGCTTTAGCATCAATAAATGCATTAACACAATATATAGAAGAAACTCAAAAAACAAATTTAGACCACATAAACAAAATTATAATTTATACTATTTCTAGATACATGGCTTTAGATATAAATGCAAGAAGAAATTTAGAAATAACAGAAAAAATGAGGGATAAATCAAAAAAAGGAACACTTTTATGGGTACTAGATAAAACTTCTACTTCAATGGGAGCAAGATTATTAAGAAGATGGTTAAGTGATCCTTTAGTAGATGTCTTAGAAATTAATAAAAGATTAGATGCAGTGAAAGAATTAAAAGATGATATTATAAAAAGAGGAGATATAATAGAAGCATTAAAAAAAGTTTATGATATAGAAAGATTAGCGGGAAAAATGGCATATGGAAATGCTAATGCTAGAGATATGATAACATTAAAAAATTCTTTACAAAAATTGCCAGAGGTAAAAAATATATTAAAAACCTGTAAATCAACATTATTAAAAGAATTATATGAAAAACTAGATGAGTTACAAGATATTTATGAATTAATAGATAAGGCAATAGTAGAAGATCCACCTATGACAGTAAAAGATGGTGGAATAATAAAATTAGGCTATGATTCTGAAATTGATAAATTAAAAACAGCTCAAACAGAAGGAAAAAATTGGCTTATAAAATTAGAAGTGGAAGAAAAAGAAAAAACTAATATAAAAAATCTAAAAATAGGTTTTAATAAAGTATTTGGATATTTTATAGAAGTTACAAAATCAAATTTAGACCAAGTACCAGATAGATATATTAGAAAACAAACATTAACAAATGCAGAGAGATATATTACAGAAGAATTAAAAAGTTTAGAAAATCAAATTTTAGGAGCAGAAGAAAGAGTTGTATCGCTAGAATATAATGTATTTACTAAAATAAGAGAAGAAATTTCAAAAAATATTAAACGATTGCAAAGAACTAGTGAAGTAATATCAACATTAGATGTTATATCATCATTTTCACAAGTTGCAGAAGATATGAACTATTGTATGCCAGAAGTTAATAATACAGGTGTTATTGATATAAAAAACGGAAGACATCCTGTAATAGAAAAAATATTAGGTGCAGGAAGTTTTGTAGAAAATGATACATATTTAGATAAAGATGAAAATCGCTTATCAATAATAACAGGACCTAATATGGCTGGAAAATCTACATATATGAGGCAAGTTGCACTAATAACATTAATGGCACAAGTAGGAAGTTTTGTACCAGCAACAACAGCAAAAATAGGTGTAGTTGATAAAATTTTTACAAGAGTTGGAGCATCAGATGATTTAAGTATGGGACAAAGTACTTTTATGGTTGAAATGATGGAAGTAGCAACAATATTAAAAGAAGCAACTCCTAATAGTTTAGTAATATTAGATGAAATAGGTAGAGGAACTTCAACATATGATGGTTTATCAATTGCTTGGGCAGTAGCTGAATTTATTGCGAATAAAGAAAAATGTGGTGCTAAAACATTATTTGCAACACATTATCATGAATTAATTGGATTAGAAGAAAAACTAGAAGGAATAAAAAATTATTCAATAGCAGTAAAAGAAAAAGGTGAAGATATAATATTTCTAAGAAAAATTGTAAGAGGCGGAACTGATGAAAGTTATGGTATTCATGTTGCAAGATTAGCAGGAGTTCCAAAAATTGTAACACAAAAAGCAAATGAAATTTTACGTTCTCTAGAAAGAAAAAATATTTTAAATGATAAAAAACAAGAAAGGCAAGATAAAAAGCAAGTAGAAGGGCAATTTGATATGTTCAATTACAAATTAGCAGAAATAGCTCATGAAATTGATAAAATTAATTTAAATGAATTAACACCAATAGATGCACTAAATACTTTGGTTAGAATAAAAGAAAAAATGAAATAGTAAAATAAAAATAGAAGGTGAAGTATGAAATTTAAAAATATTTTCAAACATTTTTATTTAATAACTAAACATAGATGGATTGTTTTTAAATTATGTTGTAAAGTTGGTGAGCCACTTAGAGGAATATTACATGATTTATCAAAGTATTCTCCAACAGAATTTTTAGAAGGTGTAAAATATTATGTTGGTACACATTCACCAATAACAGAGGCTAAAAATAAAAATGGATATTCATTAGCTTGGTTACATCATAAAGGAAGAAATAAACATCATGCAGAATATTGGGTAGATGAAAATGCACCAGATAAGAACCCAGTTATTCCATATAAATATGCAGTGGAAATGGTATGTGATAAATTAGCAGCAGGTATGGTATATATGGGAAAAAACTTTACAAAAGAATATGAATTAGAATATTGGATTAAAGAGAAAGAAAAAACAAAAATAAATGAAAAAACAGCAAAATTTATAACTGAAGTTTTAACACGGAGTAGCAAACGATGGAATAAATCAAACATTGACAAAAAAGAAATTAAAAGAATTTTATATAAAATATTGTAAATAATCAAAATGCAACTATTGACAAAAAAAGAAAATACTTGTATAATTTTATAGTACTTAAAAATAATAAAAATGAAATAGATATATACATATATCTTTGAGCGAGGGGGGAATTAGAATGGCACAACCAAAAAGAAGATGGTCAAAAGCAAGAACACATTTAAAAAGATCAACATGGAAAAAAGAAAAACCAACATTAGCAACATGTCCACATTGTCATGAACCAGTAATGCCACATAGAGTTTGCAAAAACTGTGGTTACTATGATGGAAAAGAAGTTGTTGCAAAAAAAGAAACTGAAAATGCATAATTTAGAAAGTACTTGAATTATCAAGTGCTTTTTTGTTTGCTTACAGACATTGACAAAAATATATTTGTGGTATAAAATTATAACGATGACAAAGTGTCACAAAGGAGGTTGGATTAAATGCCTAAAAAAACATTTATTAATTTAAATAGTGAAAAAAAACAAAAAATTGAACAAGCAATAGAAAAAGAATTTAGTAATACAAGTTTTGAAAAAGCATCCATTAGTAATATAGTTGAATATGCACAAATACCTAGAGGAAGTTTTTATCAATATTTTGAAGATAAAGAAGATGCAATTAAATATATTCTTCAAAAATACATGAAAAGAGAAAAAGAAATAATGAAAGAATTTCTTTTGAAAAATAGAGGAGATATATTTGAGACTTCAATAGATATTTATGAATACTTAACAAATAAAAGTAAAGAAGAAGACAAGTTGAATTTGTATAAAAATGTGTTAGATGAATTAAAGAAAAACAATATTAATATTTTTCAAGAAGAAAAAGAATGCAAAATTGATGATAGTATAAATATAGAAATGTTAGATATAAAAAATCAAGATGATATAAAATATATAATGAGAATTATATCAACTATTACAAGGACAATAAGTATTGAAGTGATTTCAAAAAAGATGACTAAAGAAAAAGGAAAAGATATATTAGAAAATGAATTAGAAATATTAAAAAGAGGAATGTTAAAGAAAAAAAGTAAATAGCAATAGTGTAAAATATATGCAAACTAAAAGTATTGTGATATAGTTATAGTATAAATTAAGAAAGAAGGGATTTTTATGTTAGAAAAATTTTTAAAAAAATCAAGTTGGACAGACATAATAATTTCAATAATATTTATAATGTTTGGAGCATTCTTATTTATCAAACCAGAAGCAGTAGTGTCTATTATTTCATTTATATTAGGTGGAATCGCACTAATAATAGGAATTTTTAGATTAGTAGATTACTATTCAGGAAGTAGAGATAATAATTATTTATTAGGAATAGCAATTTTATTAATAATATCAGGTATAGTTATAGTCTTTTGTTCAGATGTAATATTATCTGTATTTAGAATATTAATAGCAATTTGGATAATTTATAGTGGAATTATGAATTTGCAAACAACAGTAGTGTGGAAAGAATTGCATTCTAGATTATGGCTATTATCAGTAATTTTGTCTTTTTTAACTATTATTGCAGGTATATATATTTTAATAAATACAGGTGCAATATTACAGACAATAGGTTTAATAATATCTGTTTATGGAATTGTTAATATAATAGAAAATGTTATTTTTATGAAAAAAATAGAGAGTTTTAAATAGCGAATATAAATGGAGAATTAATATATGAAAAGACAAACATTAGTGACATTAGAATTATTTGTAATAATAATTATTACTTTGTTAATTTTTTATGCATTTTTTAATATTTATTTTATTTTTAAAGGAATTGGAAAGAGTATAGTAAATATTAATGAAAAAAATAAAAAAGTAGTAGAAAATATATTGAAAGAAAGTAAATATTATAATAAAACAAATGATATTAATGAGTTAAAAAAAATAAAATTTTTTATGAATTTTAATGATTTTGAATTTACACTATATTATAAAGATGGTAAAGAAATAGAAATTTATGATGATAGCTTATATAATTTAAAAGATTATATAAAAAATAATGGATATAGTGAAGCAGGTTTTTACACTTTTATAGATGTTATATTATTATTTATATGTATAGTACTGAATGCAATAAGAAACAAAATTTCAAGGGAAATTTATATAATAGATAATCAAGAGGAAAAATAATAAATTTAATAGAGATAATATAAAAATGGCAGACAAGTAGATAATGTCTGTTATTTTTGTTATTATATAAATGAAACTTTTTTTAAATTAATGTGTATATATAATTGAAAGTGAGAGTAAAAATGGAAAAATATAAAGAATATAAAGACGAAGAATTACATGATAAATATTTAACAGGAGATAATCAGGCTTTTGAAGAAATTTATAAAAGGTATAGGAATAAAATACAGTATTTCATTTATAACATAATAAAAGATTACCAAAAGGCGGAAGATATTACACAAGATGTGTTTATGTATGTTTTAAAAAATAAATTTAAAAAAGAGTTTAGTTTTAAATATTATATTTATTTGAT
>CALXZW010000024.1 GCA_944393345.1 uncultured Clostridia bacterium | reverse complement strand
CTTTTCAGGAGCAAAAGCTTTTGCAGAATTTATTGATAGTAAAAATGTAGTTTCACTAGATGAAGCTTTGAAGAGTGGAGAAACTTTGAAAGAATTAGGAATTAATGAAGAAATAAAAGAAGAATTAGATTCTATAAAAAAAGATTTGCAAGGGGCAAATGATTTATCAAATATCCAATTACAAGAGTTAGCAATAAGAATAAATGAGTTACAAGGGAGAGTCCTAAGAAGTAAAGTTGCTGATGCATTTAATGTTAATCCAGAAGAAGTAAAGACTGGGATAAGCTATGATAAAGATATGGGGGTTACAACAAGAGTATATATGGGAGAACCAGGAGATGAAGAATATAAAAGTTTTATTTCTGAAGATGGGGATATTTTTGGACAAAATAGCTTAGATGAAAATTTTGACCACTATATATATTATGAAGATTTTTTAGGAGATTTGGCAAAAAGTATGACAAATGGAGATATTAATAGGTCAGAAATAATTTCAAAAATGAAAGAAATGACAGATAGAGTGGACAAGTTTTCAGCTGGAAAAGTCATTTTGGAAAATGATAAATTAAATTGGGAAGGTACTAGACAGTCAGAAATAGAAAAGAAAAAAGAACAAGAACGACAAGAACGAGAAGACGATAATGTAAGATAGTATTGTTAATCACTTTTCAAAATACCAATAGTTGCTAAAGTATCACCTAATTGAGTAAAAAGTACAGCTAAAATTTCAAGTTCTTCAGAAGATTTATCTTTAGCAATTTCGCAAGCCAATAAGGAAATAAAATTAACAAAAGCATAAGGATTCATTAACATCACCTAAAATTTTATATTGTAAATACGAAAAATGGTTACAAAAGTAAAGGAGAAAAAATGCAATACCCAGAAAATTTAAAAATAGGAGATACTATAGGAATATGTGCACCTTCAGGAGGGATTACACAAGAGTTTGCAATAAAAAAATTAGAAGAAGCAGAAAAAAATTTGCGAAAAATTGGATATGAAATATTAGAAACTGAAAGTGTAAGAAAAGAGGAAAAAGGCAGAAGTGCTTCAGGAAAACAAAGAGCAAAAGAACTTATGGAGTTACTAGAAAATGATAAAGTAAAACATATAATATTTGCGACAGGCGGAGATTTTTTAGTAGAAATATTAGAATATTTAGATTTTGATAAAATTAAAAAATTAAAACCTAAATGGATGCAAGGTTATTCTGATATTACAGGAATTAATTATTTATTTAATACAATACTAGAAATTCCATCTATATATTGCCAAAATATAAAAGATTATGCAATGAAACCGTTATGTCAAAATTTAATAGATGCATTAGAAATTGCAAGTGGAAAAGAAATAATACAACAATCTTTTGAAAAATGTGAAGAAATTATTGATTTTAGAAAAGAAGAAAACTCAAATGAAACAATAGAAAATCAACAACAAATATTAGGAACAAATATTGAAAGTGAAAAATTAAATGAGGGATATAAATTAACAAAAATTAATAATTGGAAAAACTTAAATAATGAAGAATCTATAACTATGAAAGGTAGAGCAATAGGTGGTTGTTTAGATTGTATAAAATTTTTTATAGGTACAAAATATGATAATGTAAAAAATTATATAGAAAAATATAAAAAAGATGGAATTATATGGTTTTTAGAGGTTTTTGAAATGAGTACACCAACATTATATTTGACATTATGGCAAATGAAAATGGCAGGATATTTTAATAATTGTAAAGGTATAATATTTGGTAGGTCACTATTTCTAAGAAATGATTATGATATAAATTTTGAGGAAACTTTAAAAGAAATTTTAGGCAATTTGAAAATACCAATAATATATGATGCAGATATAGGGCATGTTGCTCCACAGTTAGCAATAGTAAATGGTGCAATTTTAGAAATAGAATCATCAAAGGGAAAAGGAAAAATAAAAACAATATTTAAATAAAGTATGTCCAATTAGGGACGTTTCTTTCAGACATTTTGTCCATAAAGAAACGTCCCTAATTGGATAATAACAAATAAAAAAATAATACATATAATACTTTTAGGAGGCAAAAATGGAATTTATTATAAATATAATTTTTTGGACTTTAGCATTATATGGTTTAATAGAAATAATAAAAAATATAATATACATAATGACATATACTAAATTTAGAGCAGATGGAATTCATTTTATAATAGCAGTAAAAAATCAAGAAGATGAAATTGAAGGATTCATAAGATCAACATTATTTAAAGTATTATATGGAAAAGAAGATTATCTAAAAAACATTATGTTAGTTGATTTAGATTCATCGGATAATACAAAAGTAATTGCAAAGAAATTAGAAAAAGAATATGATTGTTTAAAGGTTTTAAATTGGAAAGAATGTAAAGAAATTATAGATAACGTGAAAAATGTATAAATAAAACAAATATAGTAGAACAAATTTTTTGTAATAATTGAAAATTAATAAAATATATGATAGACTAAAAGAAAATTTGAATTAGGAGTAATAAATGGAATTAATAGGAGAATTGCAGACAATAATATATAGAAATGAATTAAATGGTTATACAATAGCGGAATTTGAAACTACAGATGAAATAACGACAGTAACAGGGTATTTACCGTTTGTTAACTCTGGTGACAATTTAAAATTAATAGGAAATTTTATAGAACATAAAGAATATGGAATTCAATTTAAAATAGAAACATTTGAAAAACTTATGCCACAAACATTAAAGGCAATAGAAAAATATTTAGCAAGTGGAAATATAAAAGGTGTAGGAGAAGCAACAGCAAAAAAAATTGTAAAGTTATTTGGAGAAGAAACAGTAAAAATATTGAAAACAGAACCATATAAGTTAGAAAAAATACGAGGAATATCTAAAAGTAAAGCATTAGAAATATCAGAAAGTTTTATTGAAAATTGGGAAGTATGGCAAATTGTTGGATTTTTAGAAAAATTTGGTATTGGAGCAGAATATGCAAAAAAAGTATTTGACTTATATGGTGTAAATGCAATAGAAGAAATAGAAGCAAATCCATATCTGTTATTAGACATTACAAGAGGAATTGATTTTAAACAAATAGATAAAATGGCATTGGATTTAGGAATGGAATATTCAAATGAGAAAAGAGTAAAAAGTGGAATAAAATATGGTTTAATTAGATGTACAAATAATGGACATTCTTGTGTATTAAAAGAAAATTTAATAAATTTTGTTATAGATTTATTGAAAGTTAGTAAAGAAGATGTAGAAAATAATTTTATAAATTTAAAAATGAAAAATGAAATTGTAATAGAAAAAAGAGATAATGAAGAATGGGTATATCTATATTATTTTTATACAACAGAAAAAGATATTACAAGAATAATTAAATTACAAAAAGCAAAAAATATTAAAAAAATAAAAAATATAGATGAAGAATTAAAAAGAGTTGAAGAAAAAACAAAAATAGAATTATCTGAGAGACAAAAACAAGCAATAGAATTAGTTAATGAAAATAATGTAGTTATAATTACAGGACGGGCCAGGAACTGGTAAGACTACAATAATAAAAAGCATAGTAGATATATATGAACAAAAAAAATATAAAGTTGTATTATGTGCACCAACACGGAAGAGCAGCAAAAAGAATGACAGAGACAACAGGTAAAGAAGCATCAACATTACATAGATTATTAGAAATAGGAAAAATAGATGAAGATAGTTTGTATAAAAATGCAAGTACATATCAAGGAGAGCCAATAGATGCAGATGTAGTAATTGTAGATGAATTATCAATGGTAGATATGTTTGTAATGAATTATTTATTAAAAGCAATATATATAGGAACGAAATTAGTATTAGTAGGCGATTGTGATCAATTATCTTCAGTAGGTCCAGGCAGTGTATTAAAAGATTTAATATCTTCTAGTACTATAACAACAATACATTTAGATAAGATTTTTAGACAAGCAGCTAGATCAAAAATTATATTAAATGCTCATAGAGTAAATAATGGAAAAACATTTATATCAAAAGATGATGAAGAAATAGAAAATGACACAAAAGAAGACTTTTTTTGGATAAAAGAAAAATCTCAAGAAAATATGTTGGCACAAGTAATATCTTTATGTACAGGAAGATTAGAAAAATTCGGAAACTATAATTTTTTTCAAAACATACAAGTATTAACACCTACAAAAAAAACATTACTAGGAACAAAAGAATTGAATAAAGAATTACAAAAAGTCTTAAATCCAAATTTATATAATTTACCGGAAAAAGCAAGTATGGGAGCAGTTTTTAGAAAAGGCGATAGAATTATGCAAATTAAAAATAATTATGATATAGTTTGGGAAAGAGAAGTATATGGCAAAAAAGAAATAGGAAGCGGAGTATTTAATGGTGAAATGGGTACAATAAAAGAAATAAATGAAAAAGATAAAATAGTGGAAGTTGAATTTGATGATGAAAAAATAGCCACATATCAATTTTCAGAAGTAGATCAAATTGAACATAGTTATGCGATTACAATACATAAAGCACAGCGGTAGTGAATTCGATGTAGTAATAATGGTTATTCCTTTTACTGCTCCAATGCTTTTAACAAGAAATTTATTATATACAGGAATAACTAGAGCAAAAAAGCTTTTAATAATTATTAGTAACGAAAATATTATAAGTTATATGATAAATAATGTAGATACAAAAAAAAGAAATACAGGATTAGAATATAAATTAAGAAATACTTAAGGAGGGAAAAATCAAAAACTTTTTAGAATTAATATTTCCACCCAAATGTGGAATTTGTGGAAATATAAATAGAGATTATTTATGCAATAAATGTAGACTGCAGTTAAAAAAAGAAGCAATATTTGGGATTGAAGAAATGCAAGATAAAAATTTTCAAAAATTATTATATTGTTTTAAATATGAAGGGAATAGTAGAAAAATAATATTAAATTACAAATTTAAGGAAAAATCATATTTGTACAAAACATTTGTAAATTTTTTGTTAAAAAACGAAGATTTCTTTAATTTTATAAAAAATTATGATACAATTGTACCAATTCCAATAAGTAAAAAAAGGCAAAAAGAAAGAGGATATAATCAATCAGATTTAATAGCAAAAGAAATTAGCAAGAAAATACAAATCCCATATAACAATGTATTAATAAAATCAAGAAATATAATAGAACAAAGTAAATTAAATAAAGAAGATAGGCAGAAAAATATTAAAGGTGTATATGATTTAAAAAATAAAGAAATAATAAAAAATAAAAAAGTTATTTTACTAGATGATATATATACTACTGGTAGTACAGTAAATGAGGCAAGTAAAATATTAAAACAAGGTAATGTGAAAACAATATCTGTGTTAGTTTTAGCAAAAGATTAAAAAATATAAAGAAGAATTAGTAGAAAGCATATTAGATGATATAAGATAAGAATATACTTATTATTCAATTAAATAGAAAAAGATATACAACAATATATATGTTTTTATATGTTATTTCTAACTTAGAGGAATTAAGTAAAAAAATATTTATTGAAACAATACAATTAATGGATAGAAATTTAAGAAAATTTATGAGATGGTAAATAGATTATATCAAATACAAGCCATAGAGTAATGCAGATAATGTTAATATTTACAATAGTAGTTTCTTTTAAAATAAAAGTTGGGAAAATATCATAGAAAACGTTTTAAAAGATGTAAAAGAATAAAATATAAGTTTAATAAATATTGTAAAATATGATATAAAAACATTAAAAGTGATATTTTTTACAGAAATGAATAAAGCTTCATTGTCTTCAGAATATTGTGAATTTGTTGAAGAAGAATTAAGAAAAACATCAATTGAACAAGTTCCACAAGATATAAAGGAAATAATTAAACATTTCAATTTATTCAGCAATCACTCATTAAATAAAAGCAAAACAGGTTATGAAATGTAAATGGAACAATTTTATGAAAAAATTTATGAATTATGTATGAATATATAAATTTTTAAATATTATGGTTCGTTTCAAATTATTTTAAAAAATATATTATGTAAGCAATGAAGATATAGTTTTAATAAGAGAAAAATAATAGACGTAGTAACGAATAGAGCCAAAAATATAAAACAATTAAAACAGGAATTGATGACTATTTAAAAGGAAAATATCCAACAATAAAAATAGTTATGCTAGAAAATTTTCAAAAGGATTAGAATATATATTAAGTAAGTACAAAATAAGTTTATTAGAATTAGGCTCACGTTATTAATCGTGAGCTATTTAGGTTATATAAAGATATGGAGGATTGTTATATATGAAAAGAAGTTATGACAGAATTAAATACTTAAAATTATTAAGTAAAGAATTTAAAAACATAAATGAGGTATCAGAAGAAATAATAAACTTACAAGCGATAATTAATTTACCAAAAGGAACAGAAATGTTTCTAAGTGATATTCATGGAGAGTATGAGCCATTTGAGCATATTCTAAATAATGGAGCAGGAATTATAAAAAGCAAAATAGAAGACTTATATGGTGATACAATAAGTAAAAAAGAGAGAGAAACATTGGCAACATTAATATATTATCCAGAAGAAAAATTAAAATTAATAAAAAAAGAAATAGAAGATTTAGATGAATGGTATAATATAACATTATATAGATTAATAGAAGTAGCTAAAAAAGTAAGCTCAAAATATACAAGATCTAAAGTAAGAAAAGCAATAACAAGTGGATTTGAATATGTAATTGACGAATTATTAAATTCACAAGTAGCAAACGATAAAGACAAATATTATAAAGCAATAATAAAAACAATAATAGATTTAAAACAAGCAGATAGTTTTATAATTGCAATATCAAATTTAATAAAAAGAATGGCAATAGATCATTTGCATATAATTGGAGATATTTTTGATAGAGGAAAATCACCAGATTTAGTAATAGAAAAACTAAAAAAATTTCATAGTATGGATATGCAATGGGGAAATCATGATATATTATGGATGGGAGCTGCTTGTGGAAACGAAGCATGTATAGCAACAGTAATAAGAATTTGTGCTAGATATAATAACATTGGAATTTTAGAAGAAGCTTATGGAATAAATATTAGACCATTATCTACATTTGCAATGGCAACATATAAAGATGATGAATGTAATAATTTTATACCAAAAGTTTTTGAAACAAACAAATATGATAATTCGGATAAAAATAATATTTGTAAAATACATAAAGCGATAACTATAATTCAATTTAAATTAGAAGGACAAATGATAAAAAAACATCCAGAATATAATTTAGAAAATAGATTATTGTTAGATAAAATGAACTTAACGGATAAATATGTAATAATAGATGGAGAAAAATATGAAATAAATGATACAAATTTTCCAACAATAAATAAAAATAATATATATGAATTAACAGAAGAAGAAAAAGAAGTTATGGAAAGATTGTGTGAATCTTTTAAACATAGTTTAAAATTAAATGATCATATAGACTTTATATTCAACTGTGGAGAATTGTATACAATATTTAATTCAAATTTATTATTTCATGGTTGTATACCTATGACAGAAGATGGTGAATTTAAAGAAGTAAAATTTTTAGGGAAAAAAGTTAAAGGAAAAGAATATTTAGATTTAGTAAATGAAACAATAAATAAAGCTTGGTTAACAAAATTAGAAAAAGACAAAAATTTGATAGATATAATGTGGTTTTTATGGATATCTCCAGATTCACCTTTTTTTGGAAAAAGTAAAATGGCAACTTTTGAAAGTTATTTTGTAAATGATAAAGAAATAAAAAAAGAACCAAAGAATCCATACTATTATCAGGTAAGTAATGAAAATATATGTATTAAAATTTTGAAAGAGTTTGGAATAGAAAATAATGATGCACATATAATAAATGGTCATATTCCTGTAAAAGCAAAAGATGGTGAAAGTCCAATAAGAGCGAATGGAAAACTATTGGTAATAGATGGAGGATTTGCAAAAAGTTATCAAGAAAAAACAGGAAATGCAGGTTATGTATTAACATACAATTCTTATGGATTATTGTTAAGTCAAAATAAACCATTTGAATCTGTTGAGAAGGCAATAAAAGAAGAAAAAGATATAATATCGGAATTGATAGTAAAAAAGACAGAAGTAACTAGAAAAAGTGTTGGAGATACAGATATAGGAAAAAAATTAAAAAATGAAATAGAAGATTTACAAGAATTACTAAAATGCTATGAAACTGGTGAAATTAAACAAAATATATAAAAACAAAATATGCAATAAAAATATTTATGTATAAATTTTTCCTTTTTTGTAATAATAATAGTAGACATAAATTATAAAAGGAGGAAAAAAATGAAAGCAACAGGTGTTGTAAGAAGAATAGATGATTTAGGTAGAGTAGTAATACCAAAAGAAATAAGAAAAACTTTAAGAATAAAAGAGGGAGACCCATTAGAAATATTTACAGATAGAGAAGGGCAAGTAATATTAAAAAAATATTCACCAATAGGTGAATTATCAGAATTTGCAGCAGGTTATGCAGAAACATTATCTAAAACAACAGGACATATTGCATGTATAACAGATAAAGATACAATAATAGCTGTATCAGGAGGATCTAAAAAAGAATTTTTAGAACAAGATATAAGCAAAGAACTAGAAAAATTAATGGAAGATAAAGAGATTTATACAAGTAAAGAAAATAGTGATATTGCTATGCCTATAACCAAAAATGAAAATCCAGAAAGAAAAAATAGTGCACAAATAGTCTATCCAATAATTTCAAATGGAGATACAATAGGAACAGTAATATTAATGGCAAAAGAACCTAAAACTAAAATGAATGAAGCGGAAAAAAAGGTAGTACAATCTGCAGCAAGTTTTTTAGGGAGCCAAATGGAAATTTAAATAAAAAAGAAGGAATTTTTATAAAAAAATTGAATATATATATTATATCTTATTTTAGTTTAAGGGAGGAAGCGATATGCCAAATTCCAGAATGCCCCAAAAACAATTTAATCGGTTGTGTAGACGGGTAAAAATTCTTAAACTCAGGTTCGTTCGGTGGGCGAGAGGAGGTCCAATTTATAAAGTAAAGTGGAAAAAGTAATACAGAGCAGGGCATTGCCCTGCTTTTCTTTATTATAGAATCACAAAAATCTTGACCTTTATAGTAATTTAGAGTATAATCATTAAAGAAAAAATAGTAAGGAGCAAAGATTATGAAAGCAATAGAAATAAGAAATAAATATTTAAAATTTTTTGAAAGTAAAGGACATACAATAATTCCATCAGCACCATTAATACCAGAAAATGATCCATCAGTATTATTTACAACAGCAGGAATGCAACCATTAGTACCATATCTATTAGGAGAGAAACATCCAGCAGGAACACGTTTAACTGATTACCAAAAATGTGTAAGAACAAATGACATAGAAGAAGTTGGAGATAATAGACATCTAACATATTTTGAAATGTTGGGAAATTGGTCTTTAGGAGATTATTTTAAAGAAGAATCAATTCAAATGAGTTTTGATTTTTTAACGAAAGAGTTACAAATACCCGTAGGGAAACTATATGTAACATGTTTTAAAGGTGATAATGATTGTCCAAGAGATGAAGTTGCAGCAGAATGTTGGAAAAAAGCGGGAATATTAGATGGACATATATATTATTATGGTAAAGAAGACAATTGGTGGATAGCAGGTGAAGAAGGACCTTGCGGACCAGATACTGAAATGTTTTATGATACAGGAAAACCGGCATGTGGACCTGATTGTCAACCATCATGTGATTGTGGTAAATATGTAGAAATCTGGAATAATGTATTTATGGAATATTTTAAAAATAAAGATGGTTATTCAAAATTACAACAAAGAAATGTAGATACAGGTTTAGGATTAGAAAGAATGACAATGTTATTAGAGGGAAAAGAGACACCATTTGATACAGAATTATTTTCAGATGTTATGAATAAATTAAAAGATTTACAAAAAGTAGAAATATTAGAAAGTAGAAGAATAGTTGCAGAACATTTAAGATCAAGTATGATGATAATATCGGATGGGGGAAAACCAAGTAATATTGATAGAGGATATATTTTAAGAAGATTAATAAGAAGAATGATAAGACATTTAAATAAACTACAAATAAGTCTTAATGAGATTTCAAACTTAATAGAGATAAATGTAGAAGCATTAAAAGAAATGTATCCAGAATTAGAAAAAAACAAGGAAACTATTAAAAGAGTAATAAATGAAGAAAAAGACAAATTTGTTAAGACATTATCACATGGAGAAAAAGAATTTGAAAAAGAAATAAAAAAATTATCAGAGCAAAATATAGATATAATACCAGGAACGACAGTATTCAAATTATATGATACTTATGGATTTCCACCAGAAGTAACAAAAGAACTTGCAGAAGAAAATAATTTTAAGTTAGATTTAAAAGAATTTGAAAAATTATTTAAAGAACATCAAGAAAAATCAAGACAAGGTGCAGAACAAAAATTTAAAGGTGGATTAGCAGAGCAAACAGAAAAGACAATAGCATATCATACAGCAACACATTTATTACATCAAGCATTAAGAATAGTATTAGGTTCACATATAAAGCAAAGTGGTTCAAATATAACAGAAGAAAGATTGAGATTTGACTTTACACATCCTCAAAAAATGACTAAAGAGGAAATACAAAAAGTTGAAGATTTGGTAAATGAACAAATACAAAGAAATTTAGATGTAACATGTGAAGAAATGAATTATGAAGATGCTAAAAAAACAGGAGCAATAGGATTATTTACAGATAAATATGGTGAAAAAGTAAAAGTATATACAATAGGAGATTTTAGTAAAGAAATTTGTGGTGGACCACATGTTACAAATACAAAAGGAATGGGAACATTTAAAATAAAAAAAGAAGAATCAAGTTCATCAGGAATAAGAAGAATAAAAGCAGTGTTACAATAATAAAATGAAAGGATTAGTATTTATATGGGAGATTGTATATTTTGTAAAATTATAAAAGGTGAAATTCCATCAAAAAAAGTATATGAAGATGAAGAAATATTAGCATTTCATGATATAAATCCAGTGACTCCAATTCATATATTAGTTATTTCCAAAAAGCATATTGCTTCTTTAGCAGATATACAAAAAGAAGATGAGGTATTAGTTGGAAAAATATATGGAGTAATTAATAAAATTTCAGAAGATTTAGAATTTAAAAAAGATGGATATAGAGTAATTGTAAATTGTGGAGAAAACGGTGGGCAGGAAGTCATGCATCTGCATTTTCATATTCTAGCAGGAAAGAAATTAGGAACGAAGATTAATAGTTAATAGTCAATATTAAAATAACCAAGATATTTAGACAAAAATATACACTTTTATTAGAAAGTATGATATAATAAATATAAGTAGTATATTATACGGAGGTAAAAAATATGTTTGAGAGTAAATATAGTAAAGTTTTAACTGTAATATTAGTAATAGTAATAGTAGCAATAATAGGGTTACTTGGTTTTTTAGCATATGACTATTATCAAAATTATGTGATTTCAAATGATGCAAAAGATTTTGTAGAAAACTTTGAAGGAGAAGTAACAGCTCCAGAAGAAAATAAAAATGAAACAACTGATAATGAGACATCAGAAAATACAACAGGTGAAAATCCATTAGAAGGTATTGAAAATACAAATACATCATCAAGTGGTAATTCATCTAAGGATAAACCAACATATAAAGGATTTGGGGTATTAGGTACAATTACTATCCCGGCTATAAATTTAGAATATCCAATTTTAGATAAAGTAACACCAAAATCAATAGAAACAGCAGTAGCATTTTTATATGGTACAGGAATAAATCAACCAGGAAATAGCGTAATAATCGGTCATAACTATAGAAATGGATTATTTTTCTCAAATAACAAAAAATTACAAATAGGAGATAAAATATATTTAAAAGATAATAGTGGAACAAAACTTACATATACAATATATAATAAATTTGAAGCAGCAGAAAATGATACATCATTCTATCAAAGAGATACAGGAGGAAAACCAGAAGTAACATTATCAACTTGTACTGATGATAGTAGTGCTAGATTAATAATATTTGCTAAAGCAGAATAGATATAAAATAAAAAAATAAAGGATTTGAAAAAAAGCCTTTATTTTTTTGTGTATATTGTATATAATAGCAAAGAAAATAACAAAAATTAAAGAGGTGCAAAATGGATAAAAAGCAAGCAAAAGAAAGAATTGAAGAATTAAGAAAAAAGACAGAATATTATGCTGAAAAATATTATGATGATGATAAACCAGAAATATCAGATTTTGAATATGATATGTTAATGGTAGAATTAAGAAATCTTGAAAAAGAATTTCCAGAATTTCAATCAAAAGAATCATTAACACAAAAAGTAGGAGGACATGTAAAAGAAGGGTTTGAGAAAATAACACATGAAGTTCCATTACAAAGTTTACAGGATGTATTTAGTTTAGAAGAAGTAGAAGAATTTGATAATAGAATACAAGAAAAAGCAAAAGAAAATCAAATAGAAAAAGTAGTGTATGTAGTTGAAACTAAAATAGATGGATTATCTGCTGCATTAGAATATAAAGATGGAGAATTTGTAATAGGAGCAACAAGAGGAAATGGGCTAGTAGGAGAAAATGTAACTAATAATTTAAAAACGATAAAAACAATTCCTCAAAAAATAAAAGACAAAATAAATATCACAGTAAGAGGAGAAGTATTTATATCTAAAAGTGATTTTGAAAAAATGAACCAAGAAAGAGAAGAAAATGAAGAAGAATTATTTGCAAATGCAAGGAATGCAGCAGCAGGTTCGCTAAGACAATTAGATAGTAAAATAACACAAAAAAGGCCATTAGATATATACATTTTTAATGTACAAAAAATCGAAGGAAAAGAATTTAATTCGCATTATGAAGAATTAGAATATTTAAATAAATTAGGATTTAATGTAAATCCCGTTAGAATTTATTGTAACAATATAGAAGAAGTAAAAAATGCAATAGAAAAAATAGGTGAAATGAGAGAAAATTTAACATTTGGAATAGATGGTGCAGTAATAAAAGTTGATAATCTAAAATTCAGAGAAATATTAGGGACAACAGCCAAAACACCAAGATGGGCTATTGCATATAAATATCCGCCAGAAAAAAAAGAAACAATTTTGAAAGATATAGTATGTCAAGTAGGAAGAACTGGAGTAATAACACCAATGGCAATATTGGAGCCTGTAAAAGTAGCAGGTTCAACAATTTCCAAAACTACATTACACAATGAAGATTTTATAAAACAAAAAGAACTAAAAATTGGAGATACAGTAGTTATACAAAAAGCAGGTGACGTAATTCCAGAAATTGTAGAAGTAAAAAAAGAAAAAAGAACAGGAAAAGAAATAGAATTTGAGATGCCAAAAGTTTGTCCTGTTTGTGGTGCAAAAGCAGTGAGAGAAGAAGGAGAAGCGGCAATAAGATGTACAGGAATTGAATGTTCAGCAAAACTCTTTAGAAATTTGGTGCATTTTGTATCAAGAGAGGCGATGAATATAGATGGGTTAGGAGAAAGTATAATATCACAATTATTAGAAAAAAATTTAATAAAAGATATTTCTGATATATACTTTCTAAAATTTGAAGAAATATCATCATTAAAGAAAAATGGAAAAAAATTTGCACAGAATTTAATAGATAGTATAAATAAAAGTAAAGAGAATGATTTATATAGATTAGTAACTGCTTTAGGTATAAGACAAGTAGGTGTTAAAGCAGCGAAAGTTTTAGCAAGGAAATATAAAACAATAGATAATTTAATAAATGCAACTTACGAAGATTTAAGTAAAATAAATGATATAGGACCAATAGTTGCAAATAGTATATGTGAATTTTTTAATCAAGGACAAACAATAGATTTAATAAATAAATTGAAAACAGCAGGGATAAATATGAAAAGTTTAGAAGAAGAAATAACAGATAATAGATTTGAAGGAAAAGTTTTCGTATTAACAGGAAGTCTAGAAACATTAACAAGAGGAGAAGCTTCAAATATAATAGAAAAATTTGGAGGGAAAACATCAGGAACAGTATCAAAGAAAACAGATTATGTATTAGCAGGGGAAGAAGCAGGAAGCAAATTGGATAAAGCACAAAAATTAGGAATAAAAATAATAGATGAAGAAGAATTTAAAAATATGATAAAATGAATTGTAAAAATCGTGTATAAAAGTTCAAGAACTAACTAAAAAGAAAGAGAGAATATAGATTATGGAAGATTATTCGTTTGAAAAAATGTGGGAAGATTTAAAAAATGGATATCAAATTTATTATACTTATGTTGGAAATAGATATTTATTATTTAAATCAGCAGATAATTGTTACACTCAGAAATTATTAACTGAACATAAAAAAAATCCACAACCTAGGATGTTGATGTTAACTTTAAAAAGAGTAAAAGAAATGTATCCATATATGGAAGATATAGAATATAAAATTAATTTAGAAGATAATTAATAGAAAAATATAGTAATATAATAAAAAAGGAGAAAGAAATGGCAGTAATAATTGATGGAAAAAAATTAGCAAAAAAAATAAGAGAAGAATTAAAAAGAGAATGTGATGAATTAAAAGAAAAAAATATTTATCCTAAATTAGCAGTTATAATGGTTGGAGATAATCAAGCTTCTAAAGTTTATGTGAGAAATAAAAGTAAAGCATGTGATGAGATAGGAATTAAATATGAAGAATATTTGTTAAAAGAAGATACGACTCAAAATGAATTAATAGAGTTAATAAAAAAATTAAACGAAAATAAAGAAATTAATGGAATATTATTACAAAGTCCAATACCTGCACATTTGAATATAAATCAAGCATTTAAATCAATAACATATTTAAAAGATGTTGATGGATTTACACCATCAAGTATAGGAAAATTATCTATAGGGGAAGATACATTTATTTCATGTACGCCTTATGGAGTAATAAAAATGTTTGAAGAATATGATATTGACTTAACAGGTAAGAATGTGGTAATATTAGGAAGAAGCAATATTGTAGGAAAACCATTAATACAATGTTGTTTGAATAAAAATGCAACAGTTACAGTTTGCCATTCTAAAACTAAAGATTTAGAGGAGTATACAAAAAGAGCAGATATTTTAATTTCAGCAATAGGAAAATCTAAATTTGTAAAACAAAAAATGGTAAAAGATGGAGCAGTAGTAATTGATGTAGGAATAAATAGAGGGGAAGACGGAAAGTTAACAGGAGATGTAGATTTCGAAAATGTTGAAAAGAAAGCAAGTTATATAACACCAGTTCCAGG
>CALXZW010000023.1 GCA_944393345.1 uncultured Clostridia bacterium | reverse complement strand
GATGCAGATTTACAAGATCCACCAGAATTAATTCCTGATATGTTAAAATATTGGGAACAGGGAAACCAAGTAATATATGGAAAAAGAAAATCACGCAAAGGAGAATCTACATTCAAATTACTTACTGCAAAAATGTTTTATAAAACATTAAATGCTTTGTCAGATGTGGAAATACCAAAAGATACAGGAGACTTTAGATTAGTAGATAGAGAAGTGGTAGATGTGATTAATCAATTACCAGAACATAATAAATTTTTAAGAGGTTTATTTAGTTGGGTTGGTTTTAAACAAATAGCTTATGAATACGAAAGAAAAGAAAGATTTGCAGGAAAAACAAAGTATCCATTAAAAAAAATGTTAAAATTAGCATCAGATGGAATAATAAGCTTTTCAACTAAACCATTAAAAATATTAGGAGGGTTAGGTTTAATATCAATATTTATTTCATTTGCAATTATGATATATGCAATAATTTCATATATTTTTAAATTAAATGAACTAAGTGCTGGTTGGACATCATTAATGATAACAATAACATTTTTTGCTGGAGTACAATTATTATCTATTTGGATAATATCAGAATATGTAGCAAGAATTTATGATGAAAGCAAACAAAGACCACAATATATTATAGAAAAGAAGATAAATTTTTAAATATAATAAAGAAAGTAGAGATTAAATAATAATGGAAACATTAAAAAAGGTAATAAATAAAGTATGTACACGAGAAACAATTTTGTATATTGTATTTGGTGTACTTACAACATTAATAAATATAGGTATTTCAACAATATTAGTAAAAGTGTTTTATGTTGAAGGAAATTTAGCAAGTACTATAGGGATTATAATATCAATTTTATTTGCATATGTTACAAATAGAAAATTAGTATTTAATTCACAAGCAGCGAATTTTAAAGAGATTTCTGAAGAATTTGTAAAGTTTATATTAGGAAGAGCATTTACAATGGTTTTAGAAATGGGAGGAGTATTTTTATTTTACTCAATAATTGGAATAGAATATGTTATAACTAAAGTATCAATGACAGTAATTGTTGTTATTGTTAATTTCTTTATAAGTAAGTTTTTTGCTTTTAAAAAAAATGACAAATAATTTTAAGTTTCAGTATTTTTTCTTAATATCGTAAAAATACTGAAATTTATGTTTAGTTGGTAAATAAATACTTTAAAGCAGAACTTAAAAAATTTAATATAATTAAGAAAACATATATTAATGTAAAAGGAGAGGGGGAAATGAAAATCAAAAAAATATTATTATTTATATTTGTTTTTGTATTAATTATTTTTTTAAATTTAACAGAAGTAAATGCTTTTATGCCTCGTGTTGTATATAATCCCATAAATGTTTTTATATCTAATATTATGAGATATATTCCTATAATTCTAATGGTAGGATATATTATAGGTTCTATTATTTATTGGGCAAAATCAAAAAAAGATAAAAAACAAAAAAGAACAAAATTAGTTATTTGTTTTGTAATAATAGCAATAATAGCCACTATATCATATTGTTGTGCTGATATAGTTATGAAAGCAGGAGCTATATATTCTAGCAATCCCAATTTTTTAAAAATAAGAAAAGATTTGTAATTTTTATATCTTTAAACTCATTAATAAAATGTTTTAAAGAAATATAACTTAATATTATGAATTAATATATCACAATTTAAAAGAAAGGATTAATCAATTAAATAGATTAAATATTTCTACATAATTGATTAGAAAATAGAATTTAATGAAAATTTTTATAGTAATAGAATTAATTATAATTATAGTTTTAGTTATTGTATTAGTATTAAAGTGTAATGAAAGTAATATATTAGAATATGATTCAGAAATAGAAAGAAAATGGTTAATAAGGCAAGAAGATATTCCTTATGATTTATCTCAAGCAGAAAAATATGAGATATTTCAAACATATTTAAACTTTTCTCCAGAAATAAGAGTGAGAAATATTAATGATAGTGAATATATATTAACAATTAAATGTGATACAGCATTAAAAGGTTTTGTTAGAGAAGAACATGAATGGTTAATATCGAAAGAAGAATATGACAATTTATTAAACAAAAAAGAAGGAAATACGATTAATAAGACAAGATATATATTAGAAGATGAAAAAGGGATAGAAATGGAAATAGATATTTTTTCGGGAGATTTAGAAGGATTGGCATATTTAGAGATAGAATTTGTTGATACTGAAAGTGCTAATAATTATTTAGCACCCGATTGGGTAATAAAAGATGTTACGACAGATTTGTCTTATAAAAATGGATATCTTGCTAGATATGGTATTCCAGATAGTTTTTTTGAATATATAAAGTGAGATTAAATACTACTGGCGAATTAAAAATTTTTTATAATTAAAAATTAATGAAATTAATTAAAAAATTTAATAATCTCTCTTTTCATTTAAAAAGCATATGTAGTAAATTTATTCATAATAAAAATTGTCAATAATTTGTTTAGTAAAATGTTGATTTCGTAAGTAAAGTATCAAGGTTTGTGTTTAGTTTAGTAGTAATATCATAATTCTGTGAAAACATTTTAGTAACTTTTTTTAAAAATATAGAAACTTACTTAAATAAATATCTTGAAAAAAAAGTTAGATTTTGCTATAATTATAATATTAGTTTACATATTATTATAAATATAAAAAGAAAGGAAGTAAAAAAATGGCCCAAATATTAAAAGATATTTCAAGAACTTTTAATGAATTCTTGTTATTACCTAATTTAACAGATGAAAGGTGTATACCAAGCAAAGTATCATTAAGAACACCATTAGTAAAATTTAAGAAAGGTGAAGAAGCAAAATATTATGCAAATGTTCCAATGGTATCTGCAATAATGCAATCAGTTTCAGGAGAAGAAATGGGAATTGCATTAGCAAGAGAAGGAGGAGTAGCATTTATTTATGGTTCACAATCAATAGAGTCGCAAGCTCAAATGGTTAGAAATGTAAAAAAACATAAAGCAGGTTTTATTATAAGCGATTCAAATGTAACTCCAAAAACAACTTTAAAAGAAGTTATAGAATTAGTGCAAAGAACAGGTCATTCAACAGTAATGGTAACAGAAGATGGAACAGCTACTGGAAAATTTCTAGGACTTGTTACAGATAAAGATTATAGAATATCAAGAGATGATATGAATGCACCAATAGAAAATTTTATGACACCAAAAGAAAAAACAATATGGGAATATGAAGGAATATCATTAGTAGAAGCAAATGATGTAATTTGGGAAAAGAAAATAGCATGTTTACCAATTTTGACTAAAGAAGAAAATTTAAAATATTTAGTATTTAGAAAAGACTATGAAGAAAGAAAAAATAATCCAAATTCATTATTAGATGAAAATAAAAGATATATAGTGGGTGCAGGAATAAATACAAGAGACTATGAAGAAAGAATACCAGCATTAGTAAATGCAGGAGTAGATTTAATTTGTATGGATTCATCAGACGGATATTCAGTATGGCAAAAAAATACAATAGATTTTGTAAGAGCTAAATATGGTGATAGTGTAAAAATCGGAGCAGGAAATGTAGTAGATAAAGAAGGATTTAGATATTTAGCAGAAGCAGGTGCAGATTTTATTAAAGTAGGAGTTGGAGGAGGCTCTATTTGTATAACAAGAGAAACAAAAGGAATAGGTAGAGGACAAGCTTCAGCTTTGATAGATGTTGTAGAAGCAAGAGACGAATACTTTAAAGAAACAGGTATATATATTCCAATATGCTCAGATGGAGGAATAGTACATGACCATCATATTACAATTGCTTTAGCTTTAGGAGCAGATTTTGTAATGATGGGAAGATATTTTGCAAGATTTGATGAAAGTCCAACAAGAGTGGTAAAAAAAGGAAACGGATATGTGAAAGAATATTGGGGAGAAGGATCAAATAGAGCAAGAAATTGGCAAAGATATGATATGGGAGGAGCACAAAAACTTTCTTTTGAAGAAGGTGTAGACTCATATATACCTTATGCTGGAAGATTAAAAGATAACTTAGAAATAACAGTAGCAAAAATAAAATCTACAATGTGTAACTGTGGTAGTGTTACATTACAAGAATTGCATGAAAAAGCAAGATTAACATTAGTTTCAGAAGTAAGTATTTCTGAAGGAAGTGCACATGATGTAATCCTAAAGGAAATTGATAATCAATTTAAATAAAATAATAAAAATGTCCTTTTTATTTTCATATATCCTATTTAGGATATTAAAAGAAAGGGCATTTTTATTAATCTCTTCTGAACTAATGTTTTTTAAACAAAAATCTTTAAAAAATTCATATTGTAATACTTTAATATATATAGTATAATAAGGCAAGAAAAAGGAGAGATTATAATGGAAAACAATGATAAAAAAAGAATATTAACAGGAGATAGGCCAACAGGTAGATTACATATAGGGCATTATTTTGGATCAATAAAAACAAGAGTGGAAATGCAAAATAGCGGAAAATATGATCCGTATATTTTAATAGCAGATGTTCAAGCATTAACAGATAATTTTAATAATCCAGAGAAAGTAAGAAAAAATGTTAGAGAAGTAGCAATAGACTATTTATCTTGTGGAATTGATCCAGAAAAAACAACAATATATATTCAATCTATGATACCAGAAACTGCAGAACTTACAGTATTTTATTCTAATTTAGTAACAATATCAAGATTACAAAGAAATCCAACAGTAAAAACAGAAATAGCACAAAAAAAAGAACTTTTTGGGGAAAGTGTAACATATGGATTTTTAGGCTATCCTGTAAGCCAAGCAGCAGATATAACAGCATTTGAAGGAAAATTCGTACCTGTGGGAGAAGATCAATTGCCATTAATAGAGCAATGTAGAGAAATTGTTAGAAAGTTTAATAGTATATATGGAGATGTTTTAATAGAACCAGAAGCAATTCTTTCAAATCAAAAAAGAATCAAAGGTTTAGACGGAAATGAGAAAATGGGAAAATCATTAGGAAATGCAATTTATCTATCAGATTCAGAAGAAGAAATAACTAAAAAAGTTATGGGAGCAGTAACTGATCCAAATAGAATAAAAAAAGATGATTTAGGAAATCCAGATGTATGTATGGTAGCATATTATCATAAGTTATTTAGTTCGTCTGAAGAATCAAAAACAGTATGTGAAGAATGTAAATTAGGGAAAAGAGGATGTGTAGCTTGTAAAAAGCAATTAGCTAAAAATATTATTGAATTTTTACAACCTATTAGAGAAAAAAGAAAATATTATGAAGAACATCCTGAACTTGTTGATAAAATTTTAATGAAAGGAACACAAAAAGCTAGAAAAACAGCAAAAGAAACTATGAGAAAAGTAAAAAAAGCAATGATGCTTGATTATTTTGAAAATGAATAAAGATATTATAACAATAAAAAGGAGAAAGTATGTTTACAGATTATACAAAAATAATAATTAAATCAGGAGATGGCGGAAATGGTGCAGCAACTTTTAGAAGAGAAAAATATGTAGCAAGTGGAGGACCAGATGGTGGAGATGGTGGAAATGGTGGAAACATCTATTTCCAAGTCGATAAAGATAAAAACACTTTAATAGATTTTAGATATAATAAAAAATTTAAAGCTAAAAATGGAGAAAATGGTAGTGGAAGCCATTGTAATGGAAAATATGGAGAAGATTTATATATAAAAGTACCAATAGGGACTGTTGTTAAAGATGCTCAAACAGGAAAAGTTTTAGCAGACTTGTCTGAACCAAATCAAAAAGAGCTAATATTAAAAGGAGGCAGAGGAGGAAGAGGAAATTCCCACTTTGCAACTGCGACAAGACAAGCACCTAGATTTTCTGAAGATGGTGAAAAAGGTGAAGAAAAAGAATTAATATTAGAATTAAAATTATTAGCAGATGTTGGGCTTTTAGGATTTCCTAATGTTGGAAAATCTACTTTCTTATCAATAGTAACAGATGCTAAACCTAAAATCGCCAATTACCATTTTACTACAATAATACCTAATTTAGGAGTGGTAAAGACTAAAAACAATGATGGATTTGTAATAGCAGATATACCAGGAATTATTGAAGGTGCAAGTGAAGGAACTGGACTTGGAATTCAATTTTTAAGACATGTTGAAAGAACAAGATTATTATTACATTTTCTAGATGTTTCAGGACAAGAAGGAAGGAATCCAGTAGAAGACTTTTATGCAATAAACAAAGAACTTGCAAAATATAGTGAAAAACTAAGTAAAAGAAAGCAAATTATAGTTGCAAATAAGATTGATGTAATGCAAGATGATAAATTATTAAAAGAAGTTGAGAAATTAGCTAAAAAAGAAAAACTAGAATTATTTAAAATATCTGCTGTAACTAAAGAAGGGGTAGAAAGTTTAATAGATTATGTTTCAAATGTATTAAAAGACTTGCCAAAAGAAGATTTAATTGAAGTAGAAGAAAAAATGGTATATACATTAGAAGATAAAAAAGATGATTGGGAAATAACAATAGAAAATGGAATATTTAAGGTATCAGGAAAAGCGGTTCAAAGATTAATGGGTAGAATAAATATAGAAGATAATGAATCAATGTACTATTTACAAAAATGTTTAAAAAATATGGGAATAGAAGACAAACTTAAAGAAATGGGAGTTTGCGAAGGAGACACAGTAATATTAGATGATTGGGAATTAGAATGGTATGAATAAAAGGAGTAAAAAATGAGTGGAGAAAAAAGAAAAAATTATTTAGCTTGGGATGAATATTTTATGGCAATAGCAAAATTATCTGCAATGAGAAGTAAGGACCCTTCAACACAAGTAGGAGCATGTATTGTAAGTAATGATAATAGAATACTTTCAATAGGATATAATGGAGCACCAAATGGATTTAGTGATGAAAAATTTCCTTGGGGAAGAGAGGGAGAAAATTTAGAAACTAAATATCCTTATGTATGCCATGCAGAAATGAATGCAATCTTAAATTATAGAGGAAGTAAAAAAGATTTTGAATCGGCTAAATTATATGTTGATTTATTTCCTTGTAATGAATGTGCAAAGATTATAATTCAATCAGGAATAAAAGAAATAATCTATTTATCTGATAAATATGCAAATTCAGAAAATAATATAGCATCAAGAAAATTATTTGATGAATGTGGAATAACATATTCGAAAATAAATTTAAAAGAACCAAAAGAAATAAAAATAGAATTAAAATAATTGTTGTATAAATATAGAAAATTAATTATATGAGAAGATAAAAGCACAAGTTAGTAAATTAAACTTGTGCTTAAGTTTATAAAGTTTTAGTCATAATTATAGCATTTTCATTATTATAATAATTTTTCCTAATTCCAACTTTTTTAAAACCAAATTTTTCATATAAATGGAAAGCAACTAGATTTTTTTCATTTACTTCTAAAGTTATAGATTTTATAGATAGTTTTTTTGAAAGTTTTACAAGAGAATCTAAAAGTAAAGAACCTATTTTTTTATTTCTATATGCTTTTTTTACAACAATATTCATAATATCAGCTTCATCTAAAATGATTTTAATACCTGCAAAACCTAAAATTTCGGAATCGTTTTTGATAACGATATATTTAGAATTATTACTTAAAATTTCACTTTTTAAAACATCAAAAGTCCAAAAATCATCAAAATCAACGATTAATCTATCTTTCAAGGAATCAATATCTTCTAAAGTCATATCATATATATTTATATTTTTCATATTACAAATCCTTTTTTAATCTATTTTCTAATTGTCTTTCCGCCTGAGGTTTTCTTAAATATAGAGGTAAAATATCAGAAAAATTATTGTTAGAATAATATTTTAATCCAATAATTCCTAATTTATATGAATTTAGTAATGAATCTTTGGTGGTACATATAATGGAATTAGGAAATTGTGATTTTAAAACTTCTTGATAAATTAAAGCACCATCTCCAACAAATGTTAAATAAGAATTTTTAAAATAATATTTTTTCAAAATTAAACATAAATTTTCAATAGTATCAGCTTTAGGAGAAATAAGTTCAATATATTCATCTTTTAAATCATATAATGCAAAATAACAATTTGAATTTTTACAGTCAACTATAGAACAAATTAATCCTTTTGTTGATATGTTATTAGCTAAAACTTCTAATGAATTAATTCCAATCGCAGGAATATTTAAGCTATCTTTAAAAGCCATAACAGTAGCTATTCCTATTCGAATACCAGTAAAAGAGCCAGGACCTTTATCACAAACAAGTAAATCTATATCTTTCAAACCTATATTAGATTTTTTGAATGCTAAATCTATGAAAGGCATTAAATTTTCAGAATGTGTTCTACCAGTATTTGAGTCTAAATTACATATTAAATTATTATTATCTAAAATTGAAACACCACATATATCACTTGCAGTATCTATACTTAAAATTTTCAAAATAAACCTCCATTAATTATCAATAATATTAGTTAAAATATTATCAAATCTATCACTTAAACTAGAAATATTTAAATATCTTATATTTTCATTATAAGAGTCTTTTTCAAAATTAATTTTTATATATTCTTTTGGTAAAGCATCTTGAATAATTTCTCCCCATTCAATTATGCAAATTCCTTTTTCGAAATATTCTTCTCCACCAATTTCGTAAAATTCAGAAATATCAGATAATCTATATACATCAAAATGATATATATTTATATCATCCTTAATGTATTCATTTACAATATTAAAAGTAGGGCTAGATATTTCATCTTCAAGTCCAAAAAATGATAAAAAACCTTCTGTAAATTTAGTTTTTCCAGAGCCTAAATCTCCGTGATAATACAATTATATCTTTATTTTTCATTTTAGAAGCTAATTTTTTAGCAAAATTTTTAGTTTCGTCCTCATTGTGGGTTATGTATTTAAAAAAATTCATAAAATGCCTACCTTTCATGCATAAAATATATTTCAAAAA
This sequence comes from uncultured Clostridia bacterium, assembly GCA_944393345.1. Lineage (GTDB taxonomy): Bacteria > Bacillota > Clostridia > TANB77 > CAG-508 > CAG-269. The sequence goes on along the minus strand of CALXZW010000023.1, from coordinate 6,915 downwards.
ATAAAAATCTGAATATAAATATTATAATATAAAAAAGTAAAAAATTCAATTAAAACTATTGATAAAAATGAATAATTGTAATATAATCGTAACAAACTTGTAATAAAAAAGAAATAAAATATGAAAGGGAAGATATACAATGTTTAAATTGGGATTAGGACAAGATATTGGAATAGATTTAGGAACAGCAACAGTAATTGCATATGTAAAAGGAAAAGGTATTGTGCTAAGAGAACCATCAGTTGTAGCTGTTGACAATAATACTGGAGAAGTGTTAGCAGTAGGACAAGAAGCAAGAAGAATGTTAGGAAGAACACCTGGAAATATAGTTGCAACAAGACCATTGAGAGATGGCGTAATTTCAGATTATACAGTTACAGAAAAAATGTTAAAACATTTTATAAACAAAGTATGCGGAAAATTCATATTTGCGCCTAGAATAATGATTTGTATACCTTCACAGGTAACAGAAGTAGAAAAAAAAGCAGTTATAGATGCTGCTTCACAAGCAGGAGCAAGAAGAGTTTACTTGATAGAAGAACCCATTGCTGCTGCAATTGGGGCTGGAATAGATATTTCAAAACCATGTGGAAATATGGTAGTAGATATAGGTGGAGGAACAACAGATATAGCGGTTATTTCATTAGGTGGGTCTGTTGTAAATACATCTTTAAAAGTAGCGGGAGACAAATTTGATGAATATATTGTAAAGTATATAAAAAAGAAACATAATGTAATGATTGGCGAAAGAACAGCAGAAGATTTAAAAGTAAATATTGGATGTGTTTATCCAAAGATTCAGGATACTGAAATGGATATTAGAGGAAGAGACTTAACAACTGGTTTACCAAAAACAATAACAGTTCATTCTAGCGAAATGTTAGAAGCATTAATAGAACCTGCTATGATGATTGTAGATGCAGTTCATAGTGTATTAGAAAAAACACCACCAGAATTAGCAGCAGACATAAGTGATAAAGGTATATATATGACAGGTGGAGGGTGTCTTGTAGATGGATTAGACAAACTACTACAAGAAAAAACAGGAATAAATGTAATGATAGCACAAGATACTGTATCTTGCGTAGCATTAGGAACAGGAAAAGCATTAGATAATTTAGATGCTTTGGAAGGGAAAACAAGAAAATAAAAGTAATTAAAAACAGAATATAATAAAAATTTTTTACAATAGAAAAAAGAAACAACATTTTATATAAAGCTGTTTCTTTTTTTAATTGAATAAAAAGTATTTTTATGATAAAATATAAAAATAAGTAAAAAATCTTATAGAAAAATTAAAAAGAAAGGAGTATATAATGCATTATATTATGATAGGCATTATATAATTAAAAATGAAAAAAGTCGCTTTTATAACTTTACGGTTGTAAAGTTAATCAATATGAAACAAATGCAATGATACAAAAATTTTTAGAAACAAAAAAGTATGATATAGTAGAACATACAGAAAAAGCAGATATATATATAATAAATACTTGTACAGTAACAAATATGTCAGATAGAAAATCAAGACAAATGTTAAGGAGAGTAAAAGAATTAAATCCTAATTCAATTGTAGTAGCATGTGGTTGTTATGTACAAGTAGCAAAAGAAGAATTAAAAAAGATAAAAGAAATAGAATTGGTGTTAGGAAATAATGAAAAAAAAAATATTGTAGGATATATAGAAAATTATATAGCTGAAAATGTTAAAAAATTAAAAATAGAAGATGTAATGAATCAAAAAGATTTTGTTGAATTTGGAGAAATAACGTTTTCGGAAAAAACGAGAGCGGTTATAAAAATTCAAGATGGATGTGATAGATTTTGTTCATATTGCATAATTCCATATGCAAGAGGAAGAGTAAGAAGTAGAAGACCAGAAAATGTTATAAAAGAAGTAAAAAAAATAGCAGAAAATGGTATAAAAGAAATAGTAATAACAGGAATACATATAGCATCATATGGAAAGGATTTTAAAGAAAATTATCAATTAATAGATCTGTTAGAAGAATTAAACAAAATTGATGGAATAGCGAGAATAAGATTAGGTTCGTTAGAACCATTAATAATTACAGAAGAATTTATTTCAAGATTATCAAAATTGAAAAAAGTTTGCGATCATTTTCATTTATCTTTACAAAGTGGTTGTGATGAAACTTTAAAAAGGATGAATAGAAGGTATACAGTAGAACAATTTATTAATATAGTGGATTTAATTAGAAAGTATTATAAAAATGTTAATTTAACTACAGATATAATAGTAGGTTTCCCACAAGAGACAGACGAAGAATTTGAACAAACATATAAATTTTTAGAAAAGATAAAATTTTATAAAATGCATATATTTAAATATTCGCCAAGAAAAGGAACTAAAGCTGCTAAAATGGAAGGTCAGATAGATGGAAAAACTAAAGAGGAAAGAAGTCAAAAATTAATAGAATTATCAAATAAGTTTGAAAAAGAATATAATGAAAAATATATAGGAAAAAAGATTAAAGTATTATTTGAAGAACAAAAAAATGGTGTATATAAAGGCCATACAACAAATTACATATTGGCATATTGCAATACAAAAGAAAAAATAGAAAATAATATATTAGAAGTTGAATGTGAGAAGATAGAAGGAGATCATGTTATAACCAAAATAAAAAATTAAGCAATGTTAAGTATAAAAATGTAATAATGATGTAACAAAAATGAAATAAATGAATTTCTTCATAAAGAAACAACATAGGAAAAAGTCCATGATTTCTTATTTCAAGAAATTAGATTTGGAAAAAAAGATTGATTTGTATTAATAGGGATATTTCTGTTTAGACATTTTTGCCCTTTTAGGGAGATATATTTAAAAAGATAAATTAGCAATGTGAATTTTTAGTAAATTAATAAAAAAAGTATAGCAAAATATAAAAAATTATGCTATACTTTTTGTGTTTTAGGGGGCAAAAACACGGTTATTAAAAAATATAGGTGCAAAGAGAGAAATATTATGCCTCAAATAGCAATAAAAATTAGTATTATCATATGATTCAAAGAAAAATTGATAAGCAAGATATATTTCATTATAAACAAGATGGTATAAAGTTTATAAAAGAAATTATTAGACTAAAGGAAATATATAAATATGAGTTATATGCATATGTTTAATAAATAATCATATGTATATTGGGTTGTTTAGGATAAAGAAAATAAGATTTCAAAAATAATGCAAAGTATAGCGATATCATATTCTAAAAGTATGAAAAATTTGTATTATATATAAATAATGCAAGTGAAATAAAGATATGAATAATAAAAAGGAGGAATAGGGATAATGTGTTCTAAAATGGACAAAATATTGAAACACAAACGTCCCTAAAAGACATGGCAAAGTGTAAAACAATTTTTGTATGTAGTGAATGCGGAAATGAGTCAGGCAAGTGGTTAGGAAAGTGTCCTGCTTGTAATAGTTGGAATACTTTTTATGAACAAAAAATTATAGAAAATAAAAATTCTAATGTAAAATTAAGTGATAAATCTGAAAATGTACCTCAAAAGTTAAATTCATATATCGCAAAAGAAACAATTAGAACTTCTACAGGTTTTAGTGAATTAGATAGAGTATTGGGTGGAGGATTGGTTAAAGGTTCACTTGTATTGTTGGGGGGAGAACCTGGAATTGGTAAATCCACGTTGATTTTACAAATTTGTGATAAAGTTAATGGTGATGGAAAGGTTTTATATGTTTCTGGAGAAGAGTCTGCAGAACAGATAAAGATGAGAGCAGATAGATTAGGAATAAATAACGAAGATATACTGTTCTTAGGCGAGACAGATATTGATATTGTAAATCAAGCGATAATCAATGTTAATCCTAAGTTAGTGATAATTGATTCTATTCAAACAATGTATTCTGAAGAAATAAGTGCAGCTGCTGGAAGTGTTAGTCAAGTAAGAGAGATTACTTCACAAGTAATGAAGGTATGTAAATCTAAAGGTATTACAACTATAATTATTGGACATGTTACTAAAGAAGGAAATATAGCAGGACCAAGAGTATTGGAGCATATGGTGGATACAGTTTTATATTTGGAAGGTGAAAGATACTTCTCATATAGAATATTAAGAGGAGTTAAAAATAGATTTGGTTCTACAAACGAAATTGGAATGTTTGAAATGAGAGAAGAAGGAATGTGTGAAATTTTAAATCCTTCGGATATATTAATTTCAGAAAGAGATGATAATCCTGCAGGTTCTTGTATAGTTTCTGCAATGGAAGGAACAAGGCCAATTTTAGTGGAATTACAAGCATTAACATCTCAAACAGTTTTTGGATTACCAAAAAGAACAGCAAATGGCATAGATTATAACAGACTAGCATTATTAATTGCAGTATTAGAAAAAAAAGCGGGTTTAATGCTTGGATCGCAAGATGTTTATTTAAATGTTGTCGGAGGATTAAAAATAAATGAACCATCAATAGATTTGGGAATAATGATGGTAGTAGCTTCAATATATAAAAATATAGCAATCCCTAAAGATATGGTTGTTATAGGAGAAGTAGGATTAACTGGTGAAGTAAGAAGAATTAATCTAATAGAAAAAAGATTAAAAGAAGCGGAAAAATTGGGATTTAAAACTTGTATAATTCCAGAATCTAATAAAAAGGTCTTGAAAGAAAAATATAAATTAGATATAATAGGTGTCAAGAATGTAAATGAAGCAATGAAAAGAATAGGTATAAAATAGGGAAGAAGGGGGATTGGTTTTGAGAAAAAGCAAAGAAGATAATATTGTTTCAATTTTAAAATTAATAGCTCCAGGAACACCTATAAGAGATGGATTAGAAAATATATTAAGAGCAAAAACAGGAGCTTTATTATTGATAACCAATAATGAAGATATTATAAAAGAAGTCGTAGATGGAGGTTTTACAATAAATGAAGATTATTCTTCATCAAAATTATATGAATTAGCTAAAATGGATGGTGCTATAGTATTAAGTGGAGATTTTAAAAAGATTTTGTATGCTAATGCACAATTAATACCATCTTATGAAATTTCTACATTAGAAACACGGAACTAGACATAGAACAGCAGAAAGAACTGCTAAACAAACAGGTGAACTAGTGATTAGTATTTCTCAAAGAAGAAATATAATAACCATATTTAAAGGAAATGATAGATATGTGTTAGAGGATACAGATGCAGTATTAAATAAAGCTAATCAAGCTATACAAACTTTAGAAAAATATAAAAAAGTTTTTGATAATAAGCTAAATGTATTGAACGAATATGAATTTAATGATATAGTAACATTACAAAATGTTATTGTTGCAATACAAAGAGCAGAAATGGTTATGAAAATAGTAGAAGAAATACAAAAACAAATATATGAACTAGGAAATGATGGAAGACTAGTAAATATGCAACTTGAAGAATTAATAGGAGGATTAGAAAAAGAAGAAGAACTAATAGTAAAAGATTATTTAGTTCCTGGAAAGAAAAAAATAACTCCACAGAAAGTTTTAGAAGAACTTCAAGATTTAAAAATGGAAGAATTATTAAAGGAATCTGTAATAGCCAATTTGTTAGGATATGAAAATTTTGATAATTATGATGAGATAGGAGTATATACAAAAGGTTATCGTATTTTAAACAAAGTTCCAAGAATGCCATCAAATATTGTAGAAAATTTAGTAGGAGCATTTAAGTCATTTCAACATATATTAGCAGCAGATATTGAAAGTTTAGATGATGTAGATGGAATTGGAGAAACAAGAGCTAAAACTATAAAACAATCATTAAAAAGGATGCAAGAGCAATTTGTATTTGACAATATAATTTAATAAAAAGGTTTATAGATACCGTATAAAAATCTAAATATTATTTTACGAGGAATGATAAAAATGAAAAAATTTAAAAATTTAATATGGATAATTGCTATGATATTATTATTAGCTTTAATATGTGGAATTGCTTATGGATATTATAAAAATGCAACTTTAGAAGTTAAAAATCCAATAGCAACAATGGAAGTGGAAAATTTTGGAACAATAAAATTGGAATTGTATCCAGATTTAGCACCACAAACAGTGGCAAATTTTATAGCACTTGCTAATAGAGGATTTTATGATGGTTTAACGTTCCATAGGATAGTAAAAGACTTTATGATTCAAGGTGGAGATAAAAATGGCGATGGAACTGGTTCAGCAACGTTAGCAGATTTAAAAGATGGTGGAGATGATACTGCATACACAATAAAAGGAGAATTTTTTGCAAATGGAGTTAAAAATAATCTGAAATTAGACGAAGGTGTAATTGCAATGGCAAGATCTGATTATAGTCAATATTCTTCCGATTTAGCTGAAGAATCATATAATTCAGGAAGTTCTCAATTCTTTATAATGACTAAAGATAATACTTCTTTAAATGGTTATTATACTTCTTTTGGAAAAGTTATAGAAGGTTTAGATATTGTGCATAAAATAGAAGAAGTAGAGGTGAAAGCACCAGAATCAGAAGATGGAACTGTTGATGAAAATGCAGAAGTAAGTACACCAGTTAATCCACCTAAAATAACTTCTATAAAAGTAGAAACTTTTGGTATAGATTACGGTTTACCAGAAACATTAACACCTTTTGATTATATGTCTTGGATATATAAACAATATGGACTAGATCCAAATAGTTTAACAACAACAGAATAATTTTATAAAAATTGTCAATTATAATATAAAGAATATAAAAAAATAAAAGAATATTTAAAAAGTAAAAAAAATATAGAAAAATAGTTGACAAGTGGGGTAGAAATGGGTTAAAATACTATATGTGCTTAAGTTAATTATATTTAAGTATATAACGGTGGATGTAGCGTAGTTGGTTAACGCGCCAGTTTGTGGCACTGGAGACCGTGGGTTCGAGTCCCATCTTCCAC
>CALXZW010000022.1 GCA_944393345.1 uncultured Clostridia bacterium | reverse complement strand
GCTTGGAGAGTATCAGCAGTCGAAGATTTAATGTTATATTATAAAGCAAAAATTGATTATCAATCAGGTGTTCCAACACCAATGGAGTTTATATATTATTATGTAGATAAAATAAAGAAATTAATCTAGTAAGAAAATACTAGATTTTTTTTCACCATTTTTTTCTATCATCATATACCACTTGTTTAACAGCAACAGGTGGTATTTTTTTATTGACAATAAAAGAGGAACGAATAGAAAAGGTGGTGGAAAAAATGGGGAATTGGTATGAGGCATTAATTAATTGGGTAATTTATTGGATAAAATAAATTAAAAAATTGATACAAGTAAAAATACTTGTATTGATTTTTTTTTTAATATATAATGTATTAGGGGATAAAAGTATGGAAATTTTAAATTTTGTTTTAAAATTAAATACTATGGAAGAACTAATGTATATAAGCAAAATGTTTTGTATTCTTTTTTGGGTACAATATAGTTTTGATAAGTTAATTAATTTTAATCATATATTAAGAAAATCTAAGTTGCTATGTTGTTTAATTTTTATAGTCTCAATAATATTGAATAAAATAAGAAATCAAATAGATTTTATAACAATGGCTATGATTATCATATTTATCATAAGTATAATCAATTATAAAAAAGTAAATAAAAATATAGGAAAATCAATAGTGATTACTACTATATCTTTAAGTATTAATTATATTATATTTTTTATGATTAGTATAATTAATTTTATTCCGACTATTATATTTAATATAACTAATATGTATCTAAGCTTAGTCTTGATTTTATTCTCATATAGTGTAGTTATAGTGCTGATATTTAAAATAAGAAAAATAAAGAAAGGAATAATATTTTTAAATAGTAATTGGGTAGACAATCGTCTAGATATTATGATATTAACTATAAGTACAATTATAATTATAGCTTTACAAATTTTATCTAAATCCAATATGTTCATAAACAAAAACTTATTTATAAGTATTATATTGATAGCAATAATCATGTTCATAACTATCCAAAAATCTATACAAGCATATTACAAGCAACAGTTATTAATACAAGATTTAGAAGAAACTAAAAAAGAATTAGAAGAGAAAAAAGAAGAAATAAAAAAATTAGAACAAGAAAATTTGAGTTTTAGCAAAAAAAGTCATTCAATAGCGCATAAACAAAAAGCATTAGAACATAAACTAAATGAAATATTACTATTAAAAACAGAATTGGGTTCAGAAACAAATATAAAAGAAAAGATTGATAAAATATCAGAAGAAATATCGAAAAACAAGCCACAAGTTGAACTATCTAAAACTAATATAGAAGAAATAGATGATATGTTAAAATACATGCAATCAGAATGCATAAAAAATAACATAGATTTTGATTTGCAAATTATAGGAAATATTTATCAAATGACTAATAATTATATTTCAAAAGAAAAATTAGAAATATTATTAGCAGATCATGTAAAAAATGCAATAATAGCTATTAATTATTCAGATAATATAAATAAAAGTATATTAGTAAGATTAGGGAAAATAGATGGATTTTATAGTTTATACATATATGATTCTGGAATAGAATTTGAAATAAATACGTTATTAAATTTAGGAGTAAAACCTAGTACAACGCATAAAAGCAGTGGAGGAACAGGTATGGGATTTATGAATACTTTTGACACTGTGAGAGAATACAAAGCAAGTTTTATCTTAGAAGAATATGGAAAGCCTAGTAAAGATGATTATACAAAAGCAATAATGATAAAATTTGATAAAAAAGAAGATTTTAAAATTATATCATATAGAAAAGAAGAAATTGAAAATGAGGCAAAAGGGAAAAAATTAAATTTTATATTAAATAAAAGAAACAACATATAATTTAGTTGTTTCTTTTGTTTATTTATCAGTATTTAAATGATAATTAATATATTTTTCTTTTGCAGTATCAGGATTATATATTCCAGTAAAATCTTTTATAGGTGCAAATTCTTCATCTGCATTGACACGTAAAAGAAGCATGTCATCGAAATATGAAAAAGCATCAAATATAAAGTTTTCGAATTTAAATGTATTTGGTTTACTAGGAACCTCTTTTACACCTTCTAAATTTACAAAAGCATTTTTTTTGTAAGCCCTATGATAAGGAAGTGTAATATTAGAAACTTTTTTAATTGCTTCTAAACTCATTAAATGTGATAAAATATTAGCTTCTCTGTAAAGGTATTTACCATTTAAATCCTTTTTTTCTGATGTTTCTAAATCAATATTCTCATAATAAAAAATAGAAGGTTTACCTAATTTGCTACAATAAACAGCCGTTTTTTCTAAAGGTGATTTTTTAAAAATTGATTTTGAAGCAACTTGATTTTCGGTTGCAATAGTTAAACCTAATAATAAAGGGTCAACATTTTTTAATAATACATTATCAATGCCTCCTAGGAAAACCCATTTAATATTTTGATTTTCAAGATCTTCGATAATTTTATGTTTTAGCATAGAATTAAAAACATTTCCATTACCATTTGAAGCTTCCTTTATTAAATATGGTTCTTGAAGTATTAATTTTCCCTCAGTATTTATTAAAGGTAATTTACCTTGTGTAAAAAATTTAATTTTATCTTTAGGATAATCAAAGTAATTATTAATTTCAAAAAAATTTTTAGTAGTTATATCATTTTCCTCACTTGTCATTATATACCATGAAATTTCAATATTATACTTCTTATTAGCATTTTTAATATCTTCACACATTATTTGAAATAAAGATTTTTTATTAGGTTCTAAATCAAGCATATATGTACCTTTAGGACCTTTATATCCTAATCTTGTACCTTGACCTCCCGCCATTGTTACAACAGCATAATTGCCATTTTTAATTTCCTGTTCTCCTAAAGAGGAATAATAGTAAAGTTCGCTTTGTGTAAAAGAAGATTTTTCAAAATGTTCTAAAGGAGAAATGTCATTTAGTGAAAAGACATCTTCTTTAAAAGAATTTTTATATAATGTTAATATTTCTTCAAAATTTATCTTCAAAATTTGATTTACTAGTTTTTCTTTTTCTTCATCAGAAAGTTCATTGTATAAACATAATAAATGTTCTTGATTATACTTTTTTAAAATTTCCTTAGCTTTATCTAAAGTATTATTATTCATATTAATATTCACTCCTAATTAAAGTCTATAAGTAGTAGGTAATGCCCCCTTTAAAGCTCTAATAGAAATATCTTTGTTAGGCATATCTGAATTTTCCAAATCGTAAATTTCCTTTTCGATATTATAAGGAACACGAATTATATTGAATGCGATACTAGAAAGTTCAGTAGATTGATAAATTCCTTCTAATACTATATAAGATGCAAGAGTTGAAAATTTGTTACATTCATCATTAATATCAGAATTTAGCATTTCAACAGGAGAGCCAACACTACCAGGATTGAATAAAGTTTTATTTTTATATCTAACTAAACAAGGAGTATGAATATGTCCATATCCGACAACGTCAGGAGTTTTGTCTTCTTGAGTTTTTCCTAAAAATTCAGTATTTTGAAATAAATCTTCAGGAGAATTTAGTTCAACTCCAGAATATACAGTACCTTTATTAGAAAAAGTAGGGTTATATATATGTGCTAATCCATAAGGTGAAGCATGAAATATTCTTATAAAATGTCCACTCATATAAAATTCATGAAATATAGGTAAATTATAAATAAAATTTGCTCTGTCTTCACCAATTTTTACTCTAGACCAGAAGTTTTTATCTTTAGCTTCTGGTCTACAAATAGCATAATCTGTGTTTCCGATTAGAATTACATCACAAACTTCTTTTAACTTGTCTATTACTAAATCAGGATGTGAGCATTTTACAATGCTATCACCAAGACAAAAAATTTTATTTATATTGCGTTCTTTTATATCTTTTAATACTGCCTCCAAAGCAGTTATGTTACCATGAACATCTGAAATTATAGCTATTTTGTCCATTTTTAAAGTCTCCTTTCTAAAAACTAATAATTTCATTATAAATATCAATAGCAAAATTATCTGTCATTCCAGAAATAAAATATATAATACATTTATAGTAATCTATATCACTATTGATATTAAAAATAATGTTATTTCTTAAATTTTTTCTATTTCCTAAATTGAAATATTTATAAACAAATAGTAAAAAGTCATTTATTAAATTAGGATAAAATCTTCTCATTTTTTCTAAGTTATTAATAGTATCTATGCCATCATAAGCTTTTTTTAATAAATTATAAATCTCAGTCAGTACAATTTCAAAATACTTAATAGAAGGAATTAATCTTGAAGATTTGTAAATATAGTTATAATTAAATTTTTTAATTTTATTAAGTAGTTCAAATGCTTCAGATGAAAAACAAAGACCATTTTCGATAGATGAATTTTTACACAAATCTGTAATTAAAAAATTGATAATTATAGTATTGTTAATTTTTTGTTCTGTATTACTAGAATCTAATATTCTATTTAAAATTTCTAAATTTTCATCTAGTAATCCTAAACTAATAGCATCTTCTATATCTCTACCAATATAAGAAATTTTATCTGAAATTTTCACAACACATCCTTCCCAAGTATAAGGAGAAAATTGATTAGGATATAAATAATCTTTTAGATTTATAAATTCTTCTCTAGGTTTTAAAGAATTTTCATCAATTTCACCACAATGTGAGATTATTCCATCTCTAACTGCATAAGTCAAATCAAGATTTTGAAAATTTCTAGTATCATCTTCTAATAATTCAATAAAATCAACAAATTCTAATCCATTTTTTTCATGCCAAAAAGGGATTCCTAAATCTTTTTGTGAAATTGTAGATAATATTTTTTCACCTGCATGTCCAAAGGGACTATGACCTAAATCATGAGCAACAGAAATTGCTTTTGTAAGTTCAGTATTTAGTCCTAAATAATTAGCAATTGTAAAACTTATTGATTCTACATGATTGACATGTTCTATTCTTGTACAAATATGATCATTTTTGGGAGAAAAAAATACTTGTGTTTTATGTTTTAACCTTCTATATGCATTAGAATGTATGATTCTAGTATAATCTCTACCAAATTCACTTCTAAAATCATTATTCCTTGAATATAAAGGTTTTTCTCTATGAATCATATTTTCCCATTTATAATTATTTTCATTTGCTGAAACATTTTTAAATGAATTTTTCATAATACCTCCAAAATTTATCTTTATATATATTAGTTTACAACAAAAAACATAAAAAGTCTATAAAGAACTATTGAAATGAAAAAACTAAAATAGTATAATGAGAAAAAAGAAAGGAAAGTAATAAAAATGGGAAAATTATTTGTAATAGATGGAACAGATGGTAGTGGAAAGCAAACACAATTTGCTAAATTAGAGGAAAGATTAAAAAAAGATGGAGTGGATTATAAAACTGTAAGTTTTCCTAATTATGATAGTCAAAGTTCAGCATTAGTTAAAATGTATTTATCAGGGGAAATAGGAGAAAATGCAAAAGAAATAAGTCCTTATATCGCTTCAACTTTTTATGCAGCAGATAGATACATAACCTTTAAAAAGGAATATGAAGAGTATTATAAAAATGGTGGAATAATATTAGCAGATAGATATACAACTGCTAATATGGTGCATCAAGCAGGAAAGATAGATGATATAGACGAAAGAGAAAAATTTTTAAATTGGTTATGGGATTTTGAATTTAAACTATATGGATTACCAGTACCTACAGAAGTATTTTTCTTAAATATGCCAGTTGAAACTGCTCTAGAATTGATTAAAGATAGAGAAAATAAATTTGATAATACTGCTAAAAAAGATATTCATGAAAGAGATGTAAATCATTTGAAAGATGCACATAAAGCAGCTTGTTATGTGTCAAAAAAATATAATTGGTTTGAAATAGAATGTGTTAAAAATGGAAAATTAAGGACAATAGATGATATACACGAAGAAATTTATAATGAAATAACAAAACATATATAGATGATATAGAAAAAATAAGATTTAATTAGCAATATTAAGAATAGATGAGAATAAAAGAGATATAAAATCTTTTAAAGATATCAAATGGAATAACTAAACTAAAAAGAATTTGGAATATTTATCCAAATAAAGTATAATATATATCGATGGTGCATTATTCTAGTCATACAAGTTTTACGAGGGTGGGGCTAAAAATCCACTAAAGGGCACATCGTTGAAGTTTCTTGTTTATGCGCGAAATGCCAGTTTTGTGTGTTTTCAGGGAGTAAAGATTTTAGGATTCTATGTAATGGCATACATATAAAATCCTATTTTCGCGGAGGCTTAAATAGATTTTTTAAGTAAAACCTATGTTGAGTGCCAAGACACAAAATACATAGAGTAGCCTGTCTCGAGTGAATGTATTGGGATTAATTTTTAAATAGTAATAAGAAATTTTGGCCAAATTAATATTGCTCTAGGTTATGAAATTTCATTTGCAAAAAAGACTAGTAAAACTAAAAATGTATGTAAAGGAAAACTTCTAGAATGTTTGTTTCGAAAGAAACATAGGAGTCTAGGGATTAAGGTACAGATTTAAGTGGCGATCTGGTGTCTACAGTTATCTTTTGTAGATGTTTTTCTTAAACGGAAACGGCTATAGTAGTAATACTAAGCGAAAAATAGAGAAATTCAACCAGACCTAAACTGTAAAATTTACTTAGGCTTTTGCCATCTAGTTTCGTTTTAAATAAAGATTACAAAAATATTGAACACATAATAGGAGGATTTAAGAAAATAAATGGACAATAAAAGTCTAGAAAATAAAAAGAATAAAGAAAAAAATAATAAAAAAGACCACTCGAATATAGAGTGGTTTATAAAAATTTTTATAACAACATTTATATTATCAATAATATTTTCATTTATATCTACAAATGGAATATCAAATTTAGGATTAATACCAGCAGTATTAATCTTGTTATTTGTAATATTAGTTGGTATAGTATTTGATATAATTGGAGTAGCAGTAACAGTAGCAAATGAACAAGAATTTCATGCAAAAGCAACAAAAAAGGTTGCTGGTTCAAAAAGTTCTATAAAATTAATAAGAAATGCACCTAAAGTTGCCAATATATGTGCAGATGTTATAGGAGATATATGTGGAGTATTAAGTGGAGCAATAAGTGCATTAATATCTATGAAAATAACAGAGCAAATTGGTTTGAATTTTAATTTACAATTTATATTAAGCGCTTTGGTAGCCGCTTTAACAGTTGGAGGAAAAGCATTAGGAAAAGGTGTAGCAAATGCAAAATCAACACCAATAGTTCATGCAGTAGGAAAAATAATGTCTGTTTTTGGACGTTAGACAAAATAATTTTAATATAAAGTATAATTAAAAATAAAATTAATAATATAAAGATTAAAGTTACTATTAAAGGTGGGATTATTTTGAAGGCATTAATAACTGGTGCTTCTTCCGGAATTGGAAAAGATATTGCCAAGGCATTAAGTCAAAAAGGTTATGAACTAATATTAGTAGCAAGAGATTTAAAAAGATTAGAAGAAGTTAAAAAAGAGTTATCTGAAACAAATAAAAAAATTACCGTAATTAGTTTAGATTTATCTAAGGAAGAAAATTGTAAAGAGTTATATAACCAAGTAAAAAATATAGATGTTTTAATAAACAATGCAGGATTTGGAGATTGTGGGATTTTTTCAGAAACTAATTTAGAAAAAGATTTAAATATGATAAAAACAAACATTACTGCATATCACATTTTAACTAAATTATATTTAAAAGACATGAAAAAGAGAAATAGTGGTAAAATATTAAATGTCGCATCAATAGCAGGATTTATGCCAGGGCCATTAATGGCAACATATTATGCTACTAAAGCATATGTTGTAAGACTTTCAGAATCAATAAGAGAAGAATTAAGAAAAGAAAAATCAAAAGTTCAAATAAGTATTTTATGTCCTGGACCAGTTGATACAAATTTTAATAAAGTTGCTAATGTTAAATTTAAATTAAGAGAAGCAAATAGTATGAAAATAGCACAATATGCAATAAAAAAATTGGAAAAAGGAAAATTTTATATAGTGCCAGGAATAGATATTAAATTTTCAAAATTAGCAATAAAAATAATTCCTACTAATATAATTAGTAAAGTAACATACAAAATTCAAAAAAAGAAAATAGGTTAAATAACTTAAATAAAGCCCAACCTTATAAATTTATGGTTGGGCTTTATTTAAGTTAGATAAACACTTGACACTAACGAACAAATATTCTATAATAAATATGGTGATATTATGGAAAGACAAATATTACATGTAGATGTTAATAATGCATTTTTAAGTTGGACTGCTGTCGATATGTTGAAAAAAGGAAGTAAAATAGATATAAGAGAGATTCCAGCAATAATAGGTGGAGATGAAACTAAAAGATCAGGAATTGTTTTAGCTAAAAGCACAAAGGCAAAAGAATGTGGTGTAAAAACGGCAGAAACTATATATATGGCAAAAATGAAGTGTCCTAATATAAAAATATTTCCTTCAAATTATAAAATCTATAAAGAGTATTCGGATAAATTATATAATTTATTATTAAAATATACCGATAAAATAGAAAGATTTAGTATAGATGAATGTTTTTTAGATATGACTAATTATTTAATGAATGATACATTATTGAATAAAGCTAAAGAAATAAATAAGAGAGTAAAAAATGAATTGGGTTTTACAGTTAATGTAGGTGTTGCAAATAATAAACTTTTAGCTAAAATGGCATCTGATTTTACCAAACCTAATAGAGTACATACTCTTTTTAAAGAAGAAATACCATATAAAATGTGGAATTTACCAATATCAGAATTATTTATGTTAGGTAAAAAAACAGTACCTAAGTTATATAATATGCAAATAAAAACAATAGGAGATTTAGCAAAAGCGGATTTAAAAATATTAAATAAAAAGTTTGGAAAACATGGAATTTTAATGTGGGAATATGCTAATGGAATTGATAATTCAGAAGTTAAATATAAATTTGAAAAACCCAAAGGAATAGGAAATTCAATAACTTTACCACAAAATATTTCAAACATAGAAAAATTAGAAGAAATATTATTAATATTAACAGAACAAGTAACATACAGGTTAAGAAAAAATAATTTACTAGCTAAAACTGTAAATGTTCAATTAAGAACTAAAGATTTTGAAGATAGTAGCCATCAAGGAAAATTATTAATAGCAACATCTTCCACAAAAGAAATATACCAAAAAGCAAAAGAACTTTTAAAGCAATTTTATAAAAATGAAAGTATTAGATTAATTGGATTAAGGGTAGATAATTTAACTGACAAAGAAGAAGTACAGTTGTCTTTATTTAGAAATGAAGATAACGAAAAGCAAAGAAAGCTAGATAGTACACTAGATGAATTAAAACAAAAATATGGTTTTAATTCAATTACAAGAGCAAGAGAAATGAATTTACCTCAAAATCCAACTAAGTGGGAACAATAAATTTATTGAATAAAATGTAGTTTGTAAGTATTATTTTATTATTACTTACAAGCTTTTTTAATATATTTACATACTATTAAAGTAGAAATTATATTAATTTAATTATGTATGCAATATAAATTATTATCTATACAGCTTAAATATCTGAAGTCATAATTAAAAATTAGTAAATATATAAGGGATTTTATACTAGAAATATGAAGGAAGTATATGACTTCAGATACTTAAGCCGTATAGAATTATAATTATATAAATGAAAAATTTTAGAAAAAATTTTTTGAATTAAAATATTGATAAAAATTAAATTGAAATTTAATTTAAAGAAAGTATAGGACGACTTACAAAATTTGTCAATACATTTTTTTAAAATTCACAAAAAAAACATAAAAAACTAATTAAAAAGAAACAAATTTTATATAAAATTTTATCAAAATATATGAAAAGAGGTAAAAAATGTTAGAAAGTTTTTATAAAGATTCAATAGTTCTATTGGAAGGAGTAATAGCAGAAATAATAGCAAGATTAGAAATTATAAGAAAGTATAAAATTGTACACAATGATAGAGATCCCATAGAATATATAACTAGTAGGGTAAAATCGGAAGAGAGCATGAAAGAAAAATTAAAAAGAAAAAATCTACAAGTTAATTTGGAAACAGCGTTAACTAAAATTTATGATGCAGCAGGAATTAGAATAATATGTGAATATATTGATGATGTATATTCAGTTGTTAAGATGTTAAAAAAATTTAAAGATTTAAAAATCTTACAGGAAAAAGATTATATAAAAAATCCTAAGGAAAATGGTTATAGAAGTTATCATATAGTATTTGAGGTACCATTAGATATTGCAGGAGAAATACATCCAGTAAATATCGAAGTCCAAATAAGAACGATAGCAATGGATTTTTGGGCAAGTTTAGAGCATGAAATGAAATATAAGAAAAATATTAAAAATCAAGAAATGATTGTAGAAGAATTAAAAAGATGTGCAGATGAAATTGCAACAACAGATATAAATATGCAGACAATTAGAAATATGATAAATGGTAAGTAAAAGTAATTTTTAATTATTAATAGTAAAGGAGGAATTAAAATATGAGTAAAAAGTATAAAATTCTATTAGCAGATGATGAAAAAGAATTATCTAGAGCGGTTGCAACTATTTTAAGGTATAGTAATTATGAGGTTGATACAGTATATAATGGAAAAGAAGCAATTGAAAAAGTAAATGAAAATGTATATGATGTAATAATATTAGATATAATGATGCCAATAACAGATGGGCTTCAATCATTAAAAGAAATAAGAAAGAATAATATAAAAACACCAATAATATTGTTAACAGCTAAATCACAAGTAGATGATAAAGTGGAAGGATTAGATTCAGGGGCAAATGATTATTTAACAAAACCATTTGATAAAAAAGAATTGTTAGCAAGAATTAGAGTTTTGACAAGAGAAAAAGAAGAAAACGAAGAAAAATATAAAATTGGAAATATAATATTTGATAAGGAAACATCAGAAATATCAACTTCTAAAGCTTCATTACATCTTAATAACAAAGAGTGTGAAATAATGGAATTTTTAGTGAAAAATCAAGAAAGAAATATAAGTAAAAAAGAATTAAAGAAAAGAATATGGGTAAAAGAAAAAAACGACGAAAATATTGTAACAATGTATATTTCATATTTACAAGAAAAGTTTTTAGCATTAGGTGCAAATGTGAAAATAAATGATAAAAATGGATATGTTTTGGAGAAAATAGTATGATAAAGAAATTACAAAAAAAATTTATAGCGATAGCAATGCTAGCAATAATAGTAGTAACAGGAAGTATATTTGGTGTAATAATAATAGAAAATTATACAAGAACTAATAGGCAAATTGATGGAATTTTAAACTTAATATCAGAAAATGATGGTAAAATACCAGAATATAAACCAAGAAATGATGAATTAAAGGAAATTATTACAAAAGAAACACAATTTTCAACTAGATATTTTATAATAAGAATCAACCATAATGGAGAAATAATAGAAACAAATATGCAACATATAGCAGCAGTTAGTCAAGAAGAAGCAAAGCAAATATTAGAAGATATAAATAAAGATGACAAAGATAAAGGGTTTTATGAAAATTATAAATATCAAATAACACAAAATGAAAATGGATATTTAATTGTTTTTTTAGATTGTACAAACCAATTAAATAATTTAGAAATGCTTATAAATCAGTCATTAATAATAATAGGAGTAGGACTTATTATTGTATTTATATTTGTATCCTTTTTATCTAAGAAAGCATTAAATCCAATAATAGAAAACATGGAAAAACAAAAACAATTTATAACAAATGCAGGGCATGAATTGAAGACTCCTGTTGCTGTTATTCTGGCTAATGTAGATGTAATGGAATTAACATCATCTAAGGAAAATATTGAATGGCTAAAAAGTATTAAAAATCAAGCTTTAAGATTAGATTCTTTGATTAAAAGTTTACTAGAATTATCTAATATAGAAGAAAAACAATTAAGATCAAATTATTCTATATTTGAAATAAATAAACTAATAAAGGATGAAATAAATGAATTTAAAGCAATAGCAAAAGAAAAGCATATAAGTTTTGAAGCGAAAGAAGATATATTAATAAATGCTGATATTAATAGTATAAAAGAAGTAATAACAATTTTATTAGATAATGCATTGAAATATACACCAGAAAATGGAAATATAAAAATAAAAACGGAAAAACAAGGAAAAAATCTTAAAATACAATGTTTAAATACAATAGAAAATTCTAAAAATATAAATATAAGAAAATTATTTGATAGATTTTATAGAGCAGACAAATCTAGAAGTAAAACCAAAGAAGGTTATGGTATAGGATTATCTATTGCAAAATCAATAGTAGAATCACACAAAGGAAAAATATATGCAGAGATTAATAAGGATGATATGATATGTTTTACTATTATTTTTCCTGGAATAGAGTAAGTTAAAAAATTTTTTTAGATATTGAAAAAAATTATACTAAATGATAAAATTTAAATGAAGGAGGAAAGATAAAAATGATAGCTATTAAAAATTTATTTGAAAATGATGATGTAAAAGTAATTGAAAAGAAAGGAAATATTGCAGTAATAGAATTTCAAAGAGATGTAAGTGTTAATAAAGCAACAGCAATAAGTGAATACTATGCTGGAAAAATGAATGTTAGGAGAAGACAAGTAGTAATACAATTAAATGGCGAAGAATATATTACAAGTGCAGGAGCAATGCAATGGGTAGCAGGAAATGTAGAATCTAGCACAAATATAAAAGGAGTAGGAGATTTTTTAGGAAAAGCACTAAAAGGTGGAGTAACTAATGAATCAACAGTTAAGCCTAAATATCATGGAACTGGATTATTAGCATTAGAGCCTACATATAACTATATATTAATTGAAGATGTATCAAATTGGAAAGGCGGAATGGTATTAGAAGATGGACTATTTTTAGCATGTGAAGCTACATTAGATACGGATGTTGTTATGAGATCAAACTTATCTTCAGCAGTGCTTGGAGGAGAGGGGCTATTTAATTTAAGTTTGAAAGGTTCAGGATATGCTGTATTAGAAAGCTCTGTACCTAGAGAAGAATTAATTGAAGTAGAATTAGAAAATGATCAAATAAAAATTGATGGAAATATGGCCATTGCTTGGTCAAATTCGTTAGAATTTAGAGTAGAAAAATCAACGAAAAGTTTATTAGGTTCAGCAGTTGCTGGTGAAGGTTTTGTAAATGTGTATAGAGGAACAGGAAAAATATTAATGTCTCCAGTTGCACCAGAAACATTAAATAATATTTTAACATATAAATCTAGATAAAAAAGAGAAGCATAATAAATATTTTTATGAATAAAATAAAAATTAATAGAGTAATATAATAAGAATATTGTTAAAAAGGAGGAAAATATGGAAGTTTTAAAAGTTACATCAAACAATTTTGAGGAAGAAGTTATAAAATGTGAAAAAACTGTATTAGTAGATTTTTATGCAGAATGGTGTGGACCATGTAAAATGTTATCACCAATAATAGATGAAATAGCAAAAGAAAATCCAGATATTAAAGTTGTAAAAGTAAATGTTGATGAGGCTCAAGATTTAGCAATGAGATATCAAGTAATGTCAATACCTACATTAGTTATTATAAAAAATGGACAACAGATAAATAAAAGTGTAGGCTTAAGAGATAAAGAAGAAATTATAAATATGATAAAATAAAATTAAGGAAATCTTTTTAGATTTCCTTAAAAAAACTATTTTCAACGCCTGAGAGATTTTTGCTTTTATACACATAACCATTATAAATTTCAGAATTTTCATCATCTAACTTAATATCTAAATTCATAGTATGTACAAATTTTTCATTCAAATTATTTACAATGTTTATTCTAAATTTCAATTGGCAATTTAAATCTGTCAAATTAACATTTGTTTCTTTTAAAACCTTTCCATTAAAGGAAATAGAATTAGCTTCCTTAGAAACTGAATAATTTTTAATTAAATCTTTATTCATATAGCCTAAAGAAATTGGATTAGAGCAATCAGTAAAAAATGTAGGAGACGAATAATCAGTATTTTCATTTGCTTCATTAGTATTAACGATATTAAAGTCAATTCTAGAATTATTCTTTTTTAAGTCTGAATATTTTCCAAAGCTTATTGGATTTTTATAATTTATAAATCTATCTCCATTTTTTACATTTGATATAATTTCAATATTGTCAATATATAATTCTTTTACAGTATTTTTATCCGTAAGGTCTGATATTGTAGAAGTATTATCTATATAGATAGCAATATCAGTAAATTGGGATATACTAATATTTTCTAAAGATTGTTCTTTGGTATTATCAATAGCAGTAGCACTACTATATAATAATATCTTTTGTAGTGTAAAAATTGGATTTTCATTTTCTTCTGAAATTTTAACTGCATCATTTGCAAAGGCATTTTTTGCATATATTTTGTAAATAATAAAATTATAATAAAGAAAAGCAACAATTATTAATAAAAGAATTAAGATTGTAAAAGCAGTTTTATTATTTTTAATTTTTACTTTTTTATTCATACCAATAAAATTTTCCTTTCTGTTTAAATTAGTTTATTATATAAAAGTTCCATATATGAATATACTTTTTTATGCCAATCTTTATCAGATGCATATCTAGTATTTACTCCTGAAAGTGTAGGACCATTATAATACCAACTACTTGCTGTTTCACCATCATAAATTTTAGTGCCTGGAGGATTTATATAATATTTTACTAGTGATTTAGCAACAGTTTCTATACCTTCTGCATAAGATTCAAATTCATAAGAAGATTCATAAGGAGTATCATCATAAGCACCATATCCAAATAAATTCTTTTTATCTTGAGCGATTTGAGAAGTTCCCCAATTGCTCTCATGAATAGCGATAGATGCTAAAAATATTCCGTTGATATTATATTTTTTCTCAACATTATAAAATGTTTTATAGTTGTCCTTAAAAATATTATTAGTATCTGAAGAAAGGTTGGAGAAAATATTTTTGTAATCATTTAATGTTAATCCACTTACTTTGTTTAATTGCATTTCAATATTAACAGTTAATAAAATTCTTTGAATTCTATTTTTTTCTACGATGCTAGGTGTAGAATAAGATGATGTCAAGGATTTTGATTGAATATATCCTTCAATTCCATCAAAAGATACTTTGCACCAATCTTCACTTGGTAATTCTAATAATTTAACATCTATATATTTTTTTACTTCTGCTATATCTTCAGAATTTGTGTCATATGATTTTTTTAAAGTATAATCTGAATTAAGATACATAGTATCTCCAATATGTACTTTGTGTTTAGCCAAAAATTCAGAAGTTCCAACATCTATCTTTTTTTCAATTGGTGCTTGTATGTTTTCTTTTTTCAAAATAATTTCTTCAATAAAAGTACCATTTTCATAAGTTTTTACAACATTAACTTTATCTTTTCCTAATGCTCCTTCTTGAATTATTATTTCTTCACCTTTAGGTAAAGAAGGATTATTATTATATACAATTTCAAATTCAACATCACGTTCTTCTTCAACTTGTTCTTTAACTCTATCCATACCAGAATTTTCAGATATGATATTTTGAACATTTAATCTATGTCTATTAATTTCATATTCTACATTTTCTGATATAGGTTCTTCTTTGGCATAACTTTCAATAAAAATATTATTTTTAGGTGAAAAAGTAGCAATTCCTAAAATCAATACAGTAAGTATTAATAAAATATTAGGGACTCCTAATTTTACAATATTTTTTAAAAACGAACTTTGTATATTTTTAGTAGATTTTTTGTTATTTTGTATATTATGAGTATGTAACACTTTAGAATGATTTTGACTTTGATTTCGTATCTCTTGTAATTCTTTAAAAACTTCTGATAAGTTACGATTTTCGTTATTTAAAGGACTTTGATTTTTTAACATAATAATCTCCTTAAAAAATAAATTAATCTAAGCATATTATATAATAACAAATTAAATATGTCTATAAAATTCGACTAAAAATATCTTGAAAAATTTGTAAAATAGTATATAATATTATATA
>CALXZW010000021.1 GCA_944393345.1 uncultured Clostridia bacterium | reverse complement strand
ATCATTAAATAAATTTACTGTAATTTTAGTTGCTTCAGAAACTTGATAAAAAGATTCTGAAGATGAAGTTGAAACAATATGATTATTAGTTAAAATATAGCCATCGTCACTAATAATAATTCCAGACCCAGTTGCAGTTGCTGTTGAAGTTTGTGTTTGACCTCCAAAAATAGAAATCATAGAATTTACATTATATTCAACTGTAATTCCTACTATTGAAGGTAAAATTTTGTTAGCAGCATATACAGATGTATCTGAATAATTAGATAAAGATACTTGGCTAACTAAACCAGAATTATTAGAATTATTAGTAGATCCACTAAAGTTATCATTAGTTAAAATTTTTTCTTTTATTGATGGAATACCAAAACAAGTTCCAATTACTACAGAACATCCTAATACTCCACTAAAAAAAGGTAGTAAAAAACCTTTTCCAAAACCCAATCCAGATTTATTTTTTTTGCTTTCATGTGTCATTGAACTATATGATGAAGGATTTTGAACTGTTTTAAATGTACTTGTGTTATTTTTTTCATTTTCTTCCATTGAAATGACCTCCTAAATATATTTTATAAAAATTATAATTGTATAATACAATATAAATGTGAATTATTTGTGAAAATAATAAAAAAATTTATAGATATTTTTATTATTTATTGAAAAAAATATAATAAAAATATATAATAAAACAAAAAAAGGTGGTAAATATGATAAAAAAAGAAGAAAAAGGTGTGACATTGATTGTATTAGTAATAACTATTATTGTATTATCTATTATAGCAAGTATTGGATATTTTAATGGTAAAGAAGTAATACAAAAAGAAAAATTAGAAAGTTTAAAAACAAATATGTTATTAATTCAAGCTAAAGCTAAAGAATGTGTAGAAAATGCAACATTTAAAATGGGAATAAATCCAGATGAGGCTAAAAAAAATGAAGTAAGAAATCAAATTTATATAGATGAATATAAATTAATAAAAGTTTCTGATAAAACAGATTTGATAATACCAAATGGCATAACTGTAAATGAAAATTTTTATTATGTTACAAATGATACATTGTCTAAATTGGGGTTAGATAAAATAGAAATAGGAAATGAAAATGGTGAATATTTAATAGAATTTAATGAAGGAGAAAATAAAGTAGAAATATATAACACAATGGGATATGAAGGAAAATATTCACTTACAGATTTACAAAATATTGAATTGTAGAAAAGGGAAAAATATGAAAGATAAAGAAATAGAAAGACTAACAATGTTAAAAGAAATAGAAAAGGATTTACATACAAAAGGTTTTAAAAATATTTGTGGAATAGATGAAGCAGGAAGAGGTCCATTAGCAGGGCCTGTTGTTATAGCAGGGGTTATAATGCCTGAAGATTCAATGATAGAAGGAGTAAATGATTCAAAAAAAGTTTCTGAAAAAAAGAGAGAAAAATTATATGATTTAATAATAGAAGAAGCAATAAGTTATTCAGTAGCGATAATTGGTCAAGATGTTATTGATGAAATAAATATTTTAAATGCAACAAAATCTGGTGTGACTAAAGTAATTGATGAATTAGAAATTAAACCAGATTTAATAATAGTCGATGCTTTAGAAAAAATAAATACAAGGCAAATTCCATATGAGTCAATAATAAAAGGTGATGCTAAATGTTATAGTATAGCAGCAGCATCAATTTTAGCTAAAGTAACAAGGGATAGAATAATGAGAGAATGGGATAAGGTATATCCACAATATGGATTTATAACACATAAAGGTTATGGAACAGCCAAACATATGGAAGCAATAAGAGAATATGGATTATGTCCTATACATAGAAGAAGTTTTACTAAAAATATTAAAAAATAGGTGAAAAGGTATATGAATATATTAGAAATTATTGAAAAAAAAAGAAATGGAAAAGTATTAAGTAAAGATGAAATTGAATTTTTTATAAATGGTTATACTAATAATGAAATACCAGATTATCAAGCATCTAGCTTAATAATGGCAATATTTATAAAAGGAATGACAAAACAAGAAACAACAGATTTAACATTAGCAATGGCTCATTCAGGTGAAATACTAGATTTATCAAAATTAAATAAAACTATAGTAGACAAACATTCTAGTGGTGGAGTGGGTGACAAAGTATCTTTAATTTTATTACCATTAGTTGCGTCTTTGGGAGTGCCTGTTGCTAAAATGTCAGGAAGAGGATTAGGTTTTACTGGAGGAACAATAGACAAACTAGAATCTATACCGGGGTATAAAACTACATTGTCAGTGGATAAGTTTATAAATAATGTAAATGAAATTGGGATAAGTTTAATTGCACAAACTATGAACTTAGCTCCAGCAGATAAAAAATTATATGCATTAAGAGATAGCACAGCTTGTATAGAAAGTATACCACTAATTGCATCAAGTATAATGAGTAAAAAAATAGCAAGTGGTGCTCAAAAAATTGTATTAGATATAACAGTTGGAAGTGGAGCGTTTATGAAAGATATAGAAAGTGCCACTAAATTAGCAGAAGAAATGATAGAAATAGGAAAACTCGCAAATAGAGAAACAGTATGTATTTTAACAAATATGGACGAGCCACTGGGGTGGGCTGTTGGAAATACATTAGAAGTTATTGAAGCAATAAATTTTTTAAAAGGTAATATGCCAGAAGATTTGAAACAAGTTGTTTTAGAATTAGGTGCATATATGATGAAACTTTCGAATCTAGGAGAAAATATAGAAGAAAATAAGAAGAAAATGTTACAAAATATAGAAAATGGAAAAGCATATAGAAAATTCATAGAACTTGTTAAAATGCAAGAAGGAGATATTTCATATATAGAAAATACAGATAAATTTGAAAAAGCTAAATATGGAATTCCAATAATATCTAAAAAAGAAGGATATATAAATAGAATAGATGCAAGCAAAATAGGAAAAATAGCTTGTTATTTAGGAGCAGGAAGAATAAAAAAAGAAGATAAAATCGATTATACAGTTGGTATTATATTAGATAAGAAAGTTTCAGAAAAAGTAAAAGAAAAAGAAATAATAGGTTATATATATGCAAATGATCAAGAAAAATCTAAAAAAGCTTTAGAGCAAATAGAAAAAATAATTGAAATTGATAATGTAAAACCGAAAAAGTTGGATACGATATTAAAAATTATCAAATAAATCCATTTGAAAAATATAATTTATGTGGTATAATAATATAGAATTAAAAAGAAAGAAGGGTTACGAGTAATGAAAAAAAATAATCAAAATAAAGAAAAAAGAAAATACGATAAGGGGCAAATATTTGTAAAAGTTATGGCAGGAATTTTAGCTTTACTTATGTTAGGAGCAGGATGTATGACAATAATATATGCAATAATATAATTATATGGAAAGGAGTTATGATATATTAATTTATATCATATAAATCACAAATGGTAATAAATTTAGGAATGAATTGGGAAAGTTTTTATAAAGATAATATACTATCATACATAAAATCATTACAAGCAAATCCATTTGAATTGATAACTTTAATATTAGATTTAACAATTGTAATTTTCTTATTGTATTGGTTTTTTAAAGTAGTAAAAGGTTCTAGAGCTTGGCAATTAATAAAAGGAATAGCATTATTTATTGTAATAACATGGATAAGTGGATTATTTAATTTAAAGATACTAAATTGGATATTAACAGGTATAATGAATTTAGGAGTAATTGCAATAATAGTAATATTCCAGCCAGAATTAAGAAGAGGATTAGAACAATTAGGAACAAATAAATTTACAAAATTTTTTGGAATAGATAAAGATATTTCAACAAAAACAAAAGAAGATATATATAAAATAGTAATAGCAGCAACAGAACTTTCTAAAGCAAAAAAAGGAGCTTTAATAGTTATAGAAAGAGATATAAAAATTCAGGATGTTATATCAGGAGGGATACCTCTAAATGCTGATGTTTCACCACAATTATTAGTAAACATATTTGAACCTAAAACTCCATTACATGATGGTGCAGTAGTAATATCTGGAAATAAAATTGCAGCAGCAGCTTGTGTTTTACCATTAGCAGATGATAAAGATATAGCTAAAGAATTAGGAACAAGACATAGAGCAGCAATAGGAATATCTAAAGAATCAGATAGTATAGTAGTTGTTGTATCTGAAGAAACTGGAAAAATATCAGTAGCTAAAGATGGAACATTAATAGCAGATTTAAGAGAAGATGTTTTAAAGAAAATTTTAATAAGTAATGTTGTAACTAAAAGATTTGCCGTCGAAAAGCAAGAAAGAAAAAATAGACTAAAAGAATTAAAGCAAAAATTAAAAAAGCAAAAAAAAGAAGAGGATACAAAAACTCCCATTGATGGCTAAAACCTAAATGGGATTTTTTTAAAGGTGGGAATATGAGAAATATAAAA
Organism: uncultured Clostridia bacterium; assembly: GCA_944393345.1. Lineage (GTDB taxonomy): Bacteria > Bacillota > Clostridia > TANB77 > CAG-508 > CAG-269. The sequence continues at coordinate 11,876 of CALXZW010000021.1, read as the reverse complement.
TTAACTATAGAATATGATGGAAAAGAATTTAATGGATGGCAAAAACAACCGAATAAATTAAATATACAGGGAAATATAGAAAAAGCAATAGAAGCAATAACAAAAGAAAAAGTAGAATTAATGGCTTCTGGTAGGACTGATGCAGGAGTACATGCTATTCGGACAAGTTGCTAATTTTAAAACCAATTCTACAATTCCAATAGAAAAGTTTGCTATTGCAATCAATAGTAATTTAAAAAAATCAATATTGATAAAATTAGCAGAAGAAGTTGATGAAAGATTTCATAGTAGATTATCTTGCAAGAAAAAAACATATAGATATGTAATAAATAATTCTCAAATGGGAACGGCAATTTATAGAAATTTAGAAACTCAAATAAAGGAAAAACTAGATATAAAAAAAATGCAAGAAGCAGTAAAATATTTTGAGGGAGAACATGATTTTAAAGCATTTAAAGCAAGTGGAACAAGTAGTAAAAGTAGTGTAAGAACAATATATAAAGCAGAAGTAATAAAAAAAGATAATGATAGAATATATATCGAATTAACAGGAAATGGTTTTTTATATAATATGGTAAGAATAATTGCAGGTACACTTGTAGAAGTTGGAATGGGGAAGATAGAACCTAAAAAAATAAAAGAAATTATAGAATCTAAAAAAAGGGAAAATGCAGGAAAAACATTACCTCCTAATGGCTTATACTTAGTAAAAGTTATTTATGAATAAAAAATAGCAATAGTTTGTATACCATTGCTATTTGTATTAATATGCTAAATTATTATTTATTAGTAATTTCAGCATATTTTTTTAATTTTTCATAAACTAAATAATTAATAGTTCCAGCAGGGAATTTTCCGTTCTTATCTTTTCTACCAGCAGGAACACCTGTTAATACTTCAATTCCTTCTTCAATAGTAGAAACTGAATAAATATGAAATAATTTATTTTTAACAGCTTCAATAACTTCATCAGATAATTGAAGATTATCAATATTTTGAACAGGTATCATAACACCATGTGAACCATCTAAGCCCCTCATTTTACAAATTTGGAAAAAGCCTTCTATTTTTTCATTAACTCCGCCTATAGGCTGAATTTGACCTTTTTGATTTACAGAACCTGTAACGGCAATTGCTTGATTTATAGGTATTCCAGAAAGACTAGAAAGTAGACCATATAGTTCAGTACTTGAAGCACTATCTCCATCAACACCATTATATAACTGTTCAAAACATATACTAGCTGTTAAACATAAAGGTATATCTTGTGCAAACATTTCTCCTAAATAACCAGTTAAAATAAGAACACCCTTAGAATGAGAAGGTCCTGAAATTTCAACTTCTCTTTCTATATTTATAATACCATTTTTACCTGTATAAGTATTAACTGTTATTTTTGCGGGTTTACCAAAAACATAATCTCCAATAGACATTACTGTTAATCCATTTAATGTACCAACTTCAAATCCAGAAGTGTTAATTAAAAGCGAATTTTGTTTAATCATTTCTAAATATCTTGAGTCATATTTTTTAACTCTTTCGATTCTTTCTACTAATGCTTTATTAATAAAATCTTCTGTAACGATTTTTGATTTTGCAATTTTAGCCCAAGTAGCTGCTTCTCCAGTAACTTGTATTAAATCATCAAATCTTGTTGAAATTTTATTATGTGTTCCAGATAATTTAGAAGCGTATTCTACTAATCTACACATAGCGCCTTTATCTAAATGTGGTAAATTTTCATGTTCACAAAAACCATGAATTATTCTAGCTAATTTATTAAGATTTTCATTATTTATTTCAGCGTCATCTTCAAATTCTACTTTAATTTTAAATAATTTTTTAAAGTCAGAATCCATTGCTAATAAAGTTTGATAAATATTTGCGTTTCCGATTAAAATAACTTTTAAATTAAGGGGAATAGGTTCTGGTTTTAATGAAATCATTACCATAGAAGAACGTTGATCAGCTGTATTCTCAATTCCTACTTCTTTAACTCTTAATGCTTTTTTTAAGGCTTCATAGCAAAGAGGATTTGATAATAAATCTTTTGCTTGAAAAATAATATAACCACCATTTGCAAGTTGAAGTAAACCAGGTTTTAACATAGTGTGATCTGTTTTTAATGATCCATAGTAATTTTCATATTCTAGTGACCCGAAGATATTGTGATATGTGTAATTTGAATCCATTATAATTGGTGCACCAGTTAAATTAGAATTATCAACAAATAAATTAACCCTATAATTTAAACAAGGATCTGGCTTTTTAATATTAGGTCCTTGAACATTTTGTTGATTAGATTTTGTTTCATCTTCTAAAAAGACAGGAATATTTTTTAAAACATCTTGTTTAACATCATTTAAAAATTTATTAATTTTTTTATTTCTTTTATATTTTGATTTCAAAAAGTTTATATGAACATTTACAGTAAGAAGTGCAACATTTGATTGCCATTCAGAAATTTTTTTGTCAGATTGTCTTTCTATTTCTTTTATTTTACCAATTACTTGCATAATTTGATCTTGAACAATTATAGATTTTTCTTCATACTCCTGTTTTATTTCAGGATCTAACTTATCAAAATCTTCTTCTTCAATAGTTTTTCCATCCACAATAGGCATCATATAGATACCATTTTGTGCACTTTTAACATGAAAATTATATTTAGAAGCTTCTTTATTTAAATCTTCTAATAAAGCAGTTCGTTTGGCTTCAAATTCTTGTTTAATTAAAGCTTTTTCTTTTTCAAAGTCATCAGCATTAAAAGTTTTTTTAATATCTTTTCTAATTTCTGTTATAAATCCATCCATTGATTCTTTAAATTCTTTACCTTGACCAGCAGGAAGTTCTACTGCAATAGGTTGATTTGGATTATCAAAATTATAGATATAACACCAATCAGAAGGAGTTTTCTTTTTAGGAGCAATCTTATTTAGATAATTTTTAGTGTACATTGTTTTACCAACACCACTAGGACCTTCTAAATATAAATTATACCCTTTTACATCAACTTGAAGACCAAATTCTAATGCTTTAATACCTCTATCTTGACCTATTCCAGCTTGAATAGGCTCTAATTCTGCTGTTGTTTCAAAATTAAAAAATTTCTTATCACAAGTCATTTTTAATTGTTTATAATTTAATTCATTTTTATTTTTCATTTGTTTCCTCCAAATTTTTTCTTAGTATTTCCAAAAAATATTTTTTTAATCAATGCTATTTTATATTAGTTATAAAAAAAAGTAAATAGATTTATAAAAAAAGATACTTGAACTAACTGTTCAACTTCTAAAAAAACTCTTGCAATATAATTAAAACAAATATATAATATGTAAAGATTATTTTTTATTTGAAAGGTTATAAGATATGAATAAAACTAAAAGAAAAATATTTGAAACCTCAATGAAACTATTTGCAGAAAAGGGTTATGATGCAACAAGTATAGAAGAAATAACTGCAACAGTAGGTGTAGCCAAAGGAACTTTGTATTATCATTTTTCAAGTAAAGAGGAAATTTTTAATTTTCTAGTTGAAGAAGGAATAAAACTATTGCAAAATAGTATAGATATAAAAACGGCTAAATTTACAAATTATATTGACAAATTAAAAGCAGTTGTATTAATTCAAATAAAAATAGTAGTAAAATATGAAAATTTAATAAAAATATTATTAAGTCAATTTTGGGGAAATGAAGCGAGAAACCAAAAATGTCAAAAACTTATATCTGAATATATAGATAAAATAGAGCAAATAGTGGAAGAAGGAATGAAAAAAGGTGAAATAGTAGAAGGAAATCCTAAAATGATTGCTTCTGAAATTTATGGATTAATTTGTTCTAGTCTAGCATATAAAATGAGACATTTAGGGGAAATAGAAATAATGAAATTATATAAAGAATTTGAAAATACAATAATAGAAGGATTAAAAAATAAATAAAAGGAGATATAATATGCAAAGAGCGATACACAGTTATACAGAGTATAAAGATTTAAGAGATATGTTAATAAAATCAGGAGAAAAATATGGAAATAGACCAGCATATATTTTTAAAACTGATAAAGAAGATGTATTTAGAAAAATTACACACAAGGAATTTAGAGATGATATAAAATATTTGGGAACAAAATTAATAAATATGGGATTAAAAGATAAAAGAATAGCAGTAATATCTGAAAATAGATATGAATGGGGAGTAGACTATTTGGCAGTAACTACTGGAGTAGGAGTAGTAGTACCATTAGACAGAGCTTTACCAGAAAATGAAATAGAAAATTTATTAGTTCGTTCAGAAGCAGAAGCAGTATTTTATTCTAGTAAATATAGTGAATATATGAAAAAAATAAAAGAAAATTCAAAAACAAAAGTAAAATATTTTATTCAGATGGACTTAGAAAAAAATACTGATGAAATATATTCTCAAAAGCAATTAATAGAAGAAGGAAAGAAATTATTGGATGATGGAAATAGAGAATTTATAGATGCAAAAATAGATGCTGAAAAAATGGGAATAATGTTATTTACATCTGGAACAACAGCAATGTCAAAAGCAGTTATGTTATCACATAAAAATATATGTGCAAATTTAATGGATATAACTAAAGTAATAAAATTATATGAAACTGATAGATTTTTGTCTTTCTTACCATTGCATCATACTTTCGAATGTACAGTAGGATTTTTATATCCAATCTCATGTGGAGGTTCAATAGCATTTTGTGAAGGAATAAAACATATAGCAGATAATATTAAGGAATATAAAATTACAGCCATGATATCAGTTCCAATTTTATTTGAAGCAATGTATAAAAGAGTAATGAAAGGAATTGAGAAGAAAGGAAAACTAGAAGCAGTAAAAAAAGGAATAAAAATTAGTCAATTTTTATTAAAATTTGGAATAGATATAAGAAAGAAAGTATTTAAGGAAATACATGATAATTTAGGTGGAAAAGTTAGATTATTTGTTGCAGGAGGAGCAGCTTTAGATCCAGAAGCAGAAAAAGGCTTTAATCAATTAGGTTTTACAATGTATCAAGGTTATGGTTTGACTGAAACATCTCCTGTTGTTGCAGCAGAAGATGACAAATATAGAAGACTAGGTTCAATAGGAAAAGCATTTCCATCATTAGAAGTTAAAATTGATGAACCAAATGAAGAAGGAATAGGAGAATTATTAGTAAAAGGTCCAACAGTAATGTTAGGGTATTATAATAATGAAGAAGCAACAAAAGAAGCCATAGATGAAGAAGGATGGTTCCATACAGGAGATTTAGCAAAAATAGACAAAGATGAATATATATTCATTTCAGGAAGAAAAAAATTCGTAATTGTATTAAAAAACGGAAAAAATATTTATCCAGAAGAATTAGAAACTTTAGTTAATAAAATTGAAGGTATAAAAGAAACATTTGTATATGGAAAACCTGAAGATGATGGGGATTATAAAATTTGTGCAAAAATAGTATATGATAAAGAACAAATGAAAGAATTATATAACCTAGAAGATGAAGAACAAATAAAAGACTTTGTTTGGCAAGAAGTAAAAAAAGTAAACAAAACAATGCCAGCATATAAATATATAAGAGAAATATCAATAACACAAAAAGAGTTAATAAAAACAACAACACAAAAAATAAAAAGATTCGAAGAAATAAAAACAGTATTATAAAACAAAAAAATGACCTAATCTAATATCCTTTCTGGGATGTTGATTTTAGGGCATTTTTATTTTGTAGATTTCTACATAATGATACATAATGAATAAAAGGATTTTTACATCAAAATATAAAACATAACTATTTTAAAGTAATAAACAAAGTTAATTAATTAAAACGTAATATTTTTGTAATATTTTTGTAACAAAAATATAAAATAAAAATTAAAGGAATTACTTGTAGTTTTTTGTTTATTACTGTATAATTATAATTGAAATAGGTAAAAAAGCAATCATGCGTAAGATAAAGGAGGTACTTTACAATGTCTAAGTCTGGCATAGTAAATGTAAGAATGGTTATAACAGAAGAAAAAATATTATCAAATATAGATAAAATCCAAAAATTAATAAATCCCAAAAGTAAAAAACAAATAGTTCAATTAGAGGAAGATACATATTTTAAAGATTTAATAGAATCAGTAAAAGCATATTTAATAGAATATCCTAAAAAGAAGAATTTTCCACCAAGTGTATATAAAGCAGCATATGGATTAGTGGAATTTGCAACAAACCAATTTGAAGAAAATACAAAGAAAATAGAAGAATTAATTAGACAAAGAGAACAAAATATTGCATTAGCAGGAGAATTAAAAGATTTAGTTGAAAAAGTTGAAGAAAAAGAAAAAGATTGGAAAGAAGCAGTAAAAAAAGCAGAAAGTAAATATGGCGAGGATATAATAGAAACATTAACTATATTAGGAAAAAAACAAGAAAGTGATGAAGAATATAAGGATGCTAAAAAATTATTAAATGCTAGAATAAATAATTTAGAAGCAAATTTACATATAGAAATTGATATGGAAAGAATAGAGGATAGATCTAAAGCATTAAGTTATATAGGTATAGAAGTTGCAGATGCTTTAAAAACAATTCCTGCTCCATTAGAAACTTTAATTCAAACTTCAGAAGTAAATAATGAAGAAATTAATAAAGAAGTCGAAGAAAAAGTTGTAAATAAAGCAAAAACTATTGTTGAAGAACCAAAAGAAATAGAAGAAAAGGAAAAATATGTAGAAGAGACCACATTTGTTAAAAAGCCAAGTCTATGGTCAAGAATTAAAAATAGTAAATTTGTAAGAACTATAAGATATATTACAAAAATAAGAGTCGTATTAGATTATTCAGCACTTCCAGAAGGAAGAGGAGAACAAAAATAGTTATGATGTAAATGGCTAAGATGAGAAATCATTTTAGCCATTTGACTTTTTATTAAAGATATAGTATAATGTCATTACTATTAGCGAAAGCTAAAATGAGAGATTTTATTAAAAATTAAAATAAAGTAAAAAATGATGATGAACGGGTTTAATTATATGTAAAAATTTTTAATATATAAATAGTACATTTATATATTAGTTTAATTATGTGAAAATCTAGTATATCTAGGTTTATTTAATGAGTTAATAAATCTCAAAAATAAAAGAAGGGAGAATTTATGTCAGAAGAAAAATTAGAAAACAAAAATAATCAAGAAAATAATATTGGTAAAAGAACGAAAAAAGTAAAAAAAGAAGTTACAAAATCAAGGAGACCATATAAAAAAAATAATGTGAAATTAGAAACAGGAATGGGGGATATAAGTAAAAGCAAAAATTTACAGATAGAAAAAAAATCTAAAAAGCAAAGTAGAAAAAATAATTCTATTTTTAAGCAGCCTAAATTAAAGATAATACCATTAGGTGGTTTACATGAGGTTGGAAAAAATATAACAGTATTTGAATACGAAAATGAGATAATAGTGGTAGATTGTGGATTAATATTCCCAGAAGATGATATGTTAGGAATAGATTTAGTTATTCCAGATATAACTTATCTTGAAAGAAATGTAGAAAAAATAAAAGGTTTAGTTATAACACATGGACATGAAGATCATATAGGAAATGTTCCATATTTATTAAAAAAGATAAATATTCCAATATATGCTACAAGATTAACAGCAGGATTAATAAGAAACAAATTAGAAGAACATAAATTATTGAGAAGTACAAAATTGGTAGAGGTAATGCAAGGACAAACTATAAAATTAGGCAAAAATTTTGAAGTAGAATTTATAGCAAGTTCACATAGTATTCCAGATTCTGTAATGTTAGCTATAACTACACCTGCAGGAACAGTTTTACACACAGGTGACTTCAAAGTAGATTATACACCAATAGATGGAAAATTGATGGATTTTGGAAGGATTGCAGAATTAGGAAATAAAGGAATATTAGCATTAATGTCTGATAGTACAAATTCTGAAAGAAAAGGTTTTACTATGTCAGAAAGTACAGTAGGAGAGGTCTTTGATAAATTATTTTTAAATTGTACTAAGAGAATTGTAGTTGCAACTTTTGCTTCAAATGTGCATAGAGTTCAACAAATTGTAAATTCTGCTATAAAATATAATAGAAAAATTGCTGTTTGTGGTAGAAGTATGATTAAAATGATAGAAACAGCAAGAGAATTAGGTTATATTGAATGTCCAGAAAATTTATTTATAGATATTGATATGATTAACAATTACACAGATGAGCAATTAGTAATAATAACAACAGGAAGTCAAGGCGAACCAATGTCAGCATTAACTAGAATGGCTGCAGGAGATCATAGAAAAGTTAAAATTACTCCAAATGATTTAGTTATTATATCTGCAACACCAATACCTGGAAATGAAAAATTTGTATCAAAAGTAATAGATGATTTAATGCAAATTGGAGCAGAGGTTATTTATAGTTCATTAGAAGCAATACATGTTTCAGGACATGCTTGTCAAGAAGAACAAAAATTAATAATTGCGCTTGCAAAACCAAAATATTTTATACCAGTCCATGGGGAATATAGACAATTAATAGCACATAGCGAAACTGCTCAAAGTATGGGAATTGACAAAGATAATATATTAATGATGTCAAATGGAAGAATTTTAGAAATAAATGAAGAAAAAGCTGAATTTACTGGTTCAGTTCCAAGTGGTAAGATATTAGTTGATGGCTTGGGTGTAGGAGATGTTGGAAATATTGTTTTAAGAGATAGACAACATTTATCTCAAGATGGATTAATTGTAATAGTTCTAACTATGTCATCAACAACAGGAGAGGTAGTAGCAGGACCTGATGTAATATCAAGAGGATTTGTTTATGTAAGAGAATCTGAAACTTTAATGGATGATGTAAAATCTGTTGTAAGGCATGAAATAAAAAAATGTGAAGAAAGAGGAGTACGTGATTGGGCTACAATTAAAACATCTGTTAGAGAAAATTTAAGAGATTATATATTTATGAAAACTAAAAGAAATCCTATGATAATACCAATTATTATGGAAGTTTAATATAAAAAATAAAAATAAGGAGAGAGTAAATATGGATTATAAAGATTTAGCGAATTTAATATTTCCAAATGCAAAAGATATCTCATATTATGAAGAAAAATATCCAGAAAGAAATTTGAAAGAAGGTGCAATAGTTACTAGAGTTGCACCAAGTCCAACAGGTTTTGTGCATATTGGTACTTTATATCAAGCATTAGTTGCTAAAAAAGTAGCAGCACAAACTGAAGGAGTATTCTTTTTAAGAATAGAAGATACAGATCAAAAAAGAGAAATTGAAAATGGAACAACAGAAATAATAGAATCTTTTAAAGATTTTGGAATAATTCCAGATGAAGGAATGATAAATGAGACTCAAAGTAATGGAGAATATGGTCCATATAAACAATCACAAAGAAAAGAAATATATCAAGCTTATGCTAAATATTTAATTGCTCAAGGAAAAGCATATCCTTGTTTTTGCACTCCAGAAGAAGGAGAAGCAAGAAGAGGAAAACAAGAAGCTGCTAAAATTAGACCAGGTTATTATGGAGTATGGGCAAAATGTAGAAATATTACAGTTGAAGAAGCAATAGAAAAAATAAAAAATGGTGAAAAATACATTATAAGATTTAAGTCACCAGGAAGAGAAGATAGAAAGATAAAACATAAGGATGTTATAAAAGGAAATGTAGAGTTTCCAGAAAATGACCAAGATATAGTAATAATAAAAGCAGATGGGCTTCCAACGTATCATTTTGCTCATGCGGTTGATGATCATTTAATGAGAACAACACATATAATTCGTGGAGATGAGTGGTTATCATCAGTTCCATTACATTTACAACTATTTCAAGAATTAGGTTTTAAGGCTCCAAAATATGCACATATTTCACCAATAATGAAAAATGATAATGGAAATAAAAGAAAATTAAGTAAAAGAAAAGATCCTGAAGCAGCTGTTTCATATTATAAAAAAATGGGTATACCAAAAGAAGCAGTAAAGGAATATTTATTAAATATTGCTAATTCTACTTTTGAAAATTGGAGAAGGGCAAATCCAGAATTAGATATATCAGAATTTGATCTTCAATTAAATAAGATGAGTGTAAGTGGAGCATTATTCGATATAGTAAAATTACAAGATGTAGGAAAAACTGTTATATCAAAGTTTACAGCAGAAAAAGTATATGAAGAAGCATTAAATTGGGCAAAAGAATTTGATAAAGATTTAGAAGAAATGTTAAAAGATAAATCATATGCTTTAAAAGTTTTTGGAATAGAAAGAGGAAATAAAAAGCCAAGAAAAGATATTGCCAAATGGTCTGATGTTAAATATATTATTGAATATATGTATGGAGATAAATTTTATTCTCAAAAACAAAATTATGATTATCAAGTTATAAATGAAAAAGAAGATATAGAAAAAATATTAAATTTATATATAACTGATTATTATAATGACGAAGATGATAAACAAACTTGGTTTGATAAAATTAAAGAATTAGCAGATAAAATGGGATATGCAAAAGAAGTAAAAGAATTTAAAGCAAATCCAGATAAGTATAAAGCACATGTTGGAGATGTAAGCACTGTTTTAAGAATAGCTTTAACTGGAAGAACCAATACACCAGATATGTACGAAATAATGAAAATTTTAAGAAAAGAAGAAATAAAAAGAAGATTTGAAAAAGCAATAGCAGAATTATAAGATTATATAACAAGGAGGAATGTTTATGGAATACAAAATTGGAAGTATAGTAAGAACTAAAAAACAACATCCTTGTGGAAGTAAATTATGGGAAATAACAAGAATAGGGGTAGATTTTAAACTAAAATGCCAAGGCTGTGGACATATTGTTACTTTAGAAAGAGAAAAAGCTAAAAAAATTATTACTAAAATAGAAAAAATGCCAGAAGAAAATTAATTTTTATACACAAAAAGACAAAAATATACATAAAATACAATATAAGCATAACGTTGATGCTTATATTGGAGGTGACATTATGGAACCACAAGAAATAACTTGTTGCTATCATAATAAAGAAAAAAATTATGATTGCAATTGTATAAGTATAATTTTATGTATATTATTAATAACTTTAGTAGGAGTTATAGGATTAATTCTAGGTGTAGCACTTGCTGCAAGTTTAGCAGCATATATAGCAGTATTAATTGCTGTGGCAGCATTATTAGGACTTCTAACAATATTAACAATTATATATAAAGTTTGTATATGTAAATCAAAGAAATGTTGTTAAAATAATTTTGTAACATGTTCATTTCAATTTGAAAATATTTACAACTCAAGGAAACTTAAATTAGTAGGTGGAAAAATATTAATTTTTTCTGTACAATAAAAAAGAGCAAATAAAATACTTAAATTAAAAAGTATTTATTTGCTCTTATTTTATGTATTTAGAAATGTTTTCCCAAACAGAATCTAAGTAAATTTTTCTTTCTGATGAAAAAGGTAAAGTTAAAATATCTCCGATAGGGTTGAGTTCTTTTTGAATATTTTTAGTAGCTAAATCAACTTTTGTAATTGCTATTTTATCAGCTTTATTTGCTAAAATCATAAATGGTAAACCACTTGAAATTACATAGTTATACATAAGTTTGTCATTTTCAGTAGGATTATGACGAATATCAACTAAAAAGATTATTAAAGAAATTTCATTTCGATTAAATAAGTATTCTTCAATAAATTTTCCTACTTGAATTTGTTCTTTTTTAGACATCTTACTATATCCATAACCAGGTAAATCAACAAAATAGAATCTTTCATCAATATTATAAAAATTAATTTGACGAGTTTTACCAGGTTCACTACTTGTTCTTGCCAATTTTTTTCTATTTATCATTGTATTAATAAA
>CALXZW010000020.1 GCA_944393345.1 uncultured Clostridia bacterium | reverse complement strand
AATTAATAGAATAATTAAAAATAAATAAAAAAAGAGAGATGAGAATTTTTTGCAATTTTGCTAGAAGTAGTTTGACAAAAAAACAATTTATAGATAATATAAAAGAAACATTGGAAGAGTATAGGGTAAATCCAAATTTATTAGGAATAGTAATAACAGAAGATTTTTTAACTAAAAATACATATAACATAAAAAAAGTAATTAAAGAATTAAAAGAAATAGGAATATTAATAATACTTGATAATTTTGGAGGAGGAGAAAACTCATTAAAAGATATTTCAGAATTTGAGTGCGACTTTTTAAAGATTTCTAATACAATTTTAAAAGATATCGATAGACAAAAAAATCAAGAAATTGTAAATCAGATAGTTATATTATCAAAAAATATGGGAATAGAAGTTATATGCGATAATATAGAAAAAAGTGAATCAGAAGAAATATTAAAAAATATAGAAGTAAATTTATTAGAAGGAAATTTATATTGCCAACCAATACCAGTAGAAGAAATGCTAGAAATGGAAAATAAAGATATGATGGGATAATAAAAGTTGTATATAAAGGGGAAAATATGGAAGAAATAAAAGTACTAATAAATGAAGCAAGATTGGATGGAAGATTGGAAGAATTAGCAAAACAAATAGAGAAAGACTATGATGGAAAAGAAATATTATTTTTAGGAGTATTAAAAGGATCAGCAGTATTTATGGTAGAGTTAGCAAAAAAGATTAAAAATAATGTAGAATTTGAATTTATAGAAATAAGTAGTTATGAGGGAACAGAAAGTACTAATAAAATAAAAATAAATAAAGATATAACAGGAAAAATTGAAGGAAAAGATGTAATAATAATAGAGGATATAATAGATACAGGAAGAACATTGAGTTATTTAGTTGAATATCTAAAAAAACAAAAAATAAAATCTTTAAAAATAGCTACATTACTTAGCAAACCATCAAGAAGAGTAATAGAATTAGATGTTGACTATATTGGATTTAAAATTGATGATGTGTTTGTTATAGGATATGGCTTAGACTATAATCAAAAATATAGAAATTTACCTTATATAGGTTATATAGAAGATTAAAAATTTTTAAACCAAAAGGAAAAAGAAAATGTTTAATATAGAAGAAGAATTAAAGAAATTGCCAGGAAAACCAGGAGTATATATTATGAGAGATAAAGATAATAATATTATATATGTTGGTAAAGCAGTTTCTTTAAAAAATCGAGTAAGACAGTATTTTAGAAAAACAAATAAGACACAAAGAATAGAAAAAATGGTAAGTTTAATAGATCATTTTGAATATATAGTTGTTGATAATGAGGCAGAGGCGTTAATTTTAGAGTGTAATCTAATAAAAAATAATAGACCTAAATTTAATGTCTTATTAAAAGATGACAAAACATATCCATATATAAAAATAGATATAAAATCAGATTATCCAGGAGTATATTTAACTAGAAGATTGACAAATGATGGTGCAAAATATTTTGGACCTTATGCAAATCCAGGAGCAGCAAAAGAGATGATAGATTTTATTAAACAAAAATATAAGATACGTCAATGCAAAATATTAAAAGAAAGAACAAGACCATGTTTAAATTATCATATAAATAGATGTTTAGCACCATGTATGGGATATGTAACAAAGGAAGAATATAGAAAACAAATTGATGAAATAATAGATTTATTAGAAGGTAGAACTAATAAAATTATAAAAGAACTAGAAGAACAAATGAAGCGGAGCATCAGAAAAATTAGATTACGAAAAAGCCGCTGAATTAAGAGATAGAATACAATCAATAGAAAGAGTATCAGAAAAGCAAAAAGTATCAAATATTTCAGAAAATAGTATTGATGTAATAGGACTATCTAAATCAGAATTAGAAGTTTGTATAGAAATTTTCTTTGTTAGAGGAAGCAAAATGATAGGTAGAGAACATTACTTTTATCAGGATTTAAAAGATATGGAAGATAGAGAAATAATTTCTGGATTTATAAAACAATATTATTTAGATAATCCAAATATTCCAAATAAAATAATGGTAAGAGAAGAAATAGAAGATAAAGAAGCGATAGAACAATGGTTATCCACAATATTAGGTAAAAAAGTGGAAATAAAAAGCCCAAAAAAAGGCGAAAAACTACGTTTTGTAGAAATGGCAGAAATGAATAGTAAAGTTACTTTAGAAAATAAAGAAAAAGACAAAAGTGAAATTTTGATAGAATTAAAAAATGTATTAAGATTAGAAAAATTACCAAGAAAGATAGAAACTTATGATATTTCAAATATATCTGGAGAATACATGGTTGCTGCTATGTGTGTGATGCAAGATGGTATAATAAAGAAAAATCTATCAAGAAGATTTAGAATAAAAACAGTATATACACAAGATGACCCTAAATGCATGGAAGAAGTAATAACTAGAAGGTTAAAACATTCAATAGAAAATCAACAAGGAGGTTTTGGAAAACTACCAGATGTTATACTAGCAGATGGTGGAATTACACAAATTAGAGCAGTAAAAAATGCAATAAAAAAATATAATATTGATATACCAGTTTTTGGCATGGTAAAAAATGATAAACATCAAACAAGAGCATTAATGGATGAAAATAGAGTAGAACTAAAAATTTCTGAAAATTTAATGAATGTAATTACAAATTTTCAAGATACAGTACATGATACTGCAATAACTTATCATAGAAAAGTAAGAGATAAAGAAATGATGAAGTCAGAACTAGATGATATAAAAGGAATTGGAGAAAAGAAGAAAAAAGAATTATTAAAAAAATTTGGTAGTTGGGAAAATATAAAAAATAGAAGTGAAGAGGAATTGCTACAAGTAAAAGGCATAAATAAAGAGATAATAAAAAATATAAAAAAGTAATAATTCTGTTTATTAGTGCATATACATAAATAAGGGGGGAGATTTATGGAATATACTAATAACAGAATTTTTAATATAAAATACAGTAAAGAAGAAAATAAATTAAAATTTGAACAAAAGAAATGGACAAGTCAAATATTAAATTCATTAAAAAATAATAAATGGTTAATAACAACATTAATAGCATTTCTAATGTTTTCAACAGTAAATTTAATTATGATAAACAAATTTATAGAAATTTTGCAAAATATATAAAATTGTGATAAAATATTACTATTCTAATAGAAGGAGGATAGTAGTATTTTATTTTTCAAATTAAAATACTAAATAAAAAATATGAAGTTAGCAAGTGAATGGAAAGAATATAAAATATTAGATATGGCAGATGGGCAAAAACTAGAAAGATGGGGAGAGGTAATATTATCAAGACCTGATCCACAAATAATATGGAAAGAAAAAAGTTTTCCTAAAAAGTGGAAAGAGATAAATGCAACATATCATAGGAGCAAAACAGGAGGCGGATCCTGGGAATTTAATAAAAAAATGCCAAAACAGTGGCAAATAAAATATAAAAACTTAACCTTTAATATCAAACCAATGGGATTTAAGCATACAGGATTATTCCCAGAGCAAGCAGTCAATTGGGACTGGATGATAAATAAAATAAAAGAAGAAAAAAAAGAAATAAAAGTTTTGAATTTATTTGCATATACAGGTGGAGCAACAGTAGCTTGCTTATCAGCAGGAGCATCTGTTTGCCATGTTGATAGTTCAAAAGGAATGACACAATGGGCAAAAGAAAATGTAGAAAGTTCAGGATTAAAAGATAAAAAAGTAAGATTCATAATAGATGATGTAGTAAAATTTGTGAATAGAGAAATAAGAAGAGGAAACAAATATGATGCAATTATAATGGACCCACCATCATATGGAAGAGGCGCAAAAGGAGAGGTATGGCAATTTGAAGATAATATATATGATTTAGTAGAATTATGTTCAAAAGTTTTATCTGATAATCCGTTATTTTTCTTGATAAATTCATATACAACAGGAATATCTAGTAAAGTTTTAGAAAACATATTAAATTTAACTGTATCAAAAAAATATAAAGGAAAAATAGAAGTAGGAGAAATAGGTATACCAATGGAAAATTCAAAATTGGTATTACCTTGCGGAATTTATGGAAGGTGGGAAAAATAATAATATAATGCAAAAACTAAAAATAATATATGAAGATAATCATATTATAGTTGTAGAAAAAATCCCAAACATACCATCACAAGCAGATAAAACTGGAGATATTGATATGTTATCATTTGTAAAGGATTATATAAAAGAAAAATATAATAAACCTGGAAATGTATATTTAGGTCTAGTACATAGATTAGATAGACCAGTAGGCGGAATAATGGTATTTGCTAAAACATCAAAGTCTGCTTCAAGACTTAGTAATCAAGTAAGAGAAAAGATATTTAAGAAAAAGTATTTAGCAGTAGTTGATGGAAAGTTTGAAAATAAGAATGGGATATTAGAAAATTATTTATATAAAGACGAAAGAAATAATATAAGCAAAGTAGTAAATCAGGATAAGAAAAATGCAAAATTAGCGAAACTTGATTATGAAGTTATAAAATATAATGAAGTAAAAAATTTAAGTTTAGTTAAAATAAATTTGCATACAGGAAGACATCATCAAATAAGAGTTCAATTATCACATTTAGGTCATAGCATATTTGGAGATCAAAAATATGGTAAAAGAGGTCAGGGAAAGCAAATAGCATTATGGGCATATGAAACTACAATAGAGCATCCTATAACAAAAGAAAAGGTGACATTTAAAGATTTACCAGAACCTATCGGAACTTGGTGTATATTAAAAGATATAAAAATAGATGATTTATAATAAAAATTATTATTTAGCAGATGAAAGTACCAATAAATGAAAGAACAAAAGTGTTGTGAAACGATTAAAACAGTTAGGAAATTTAAAATATAATAAATTAAATATAAAATTTTAGAATGTGCATTAGATAATAAGGGGGATATATGTTAAAAAAAGTAAGTAAAGAAATAGAAGAATTATATTATCAATTATGTGTATGCTTAGGAGAAGAATATGTGAAGTCTGCAGAACAACGAATAGAAAAAAGACCTAAAATGAAAGATGTTCTTCTTAGAAATTTAGTATATGATAATAATTTTAGTAGTTTAGAAGAACTTAAAGAATATATTATAAGAATGAAAAATGAACTAGGAATAAAAGATAAAGAAGAATTAGGTTGTCAGAGTAAAGAAGAATTAGAAAGTAAATTATCAATGCTTTTTTCAAAATTATCAAGTATAAGAGATGAAAATTTGACTAAAATTCAAAGTATTGCTCCAGAATTTGAAAAAATATTTGTTAAAAATATACCTCAAAATGCCACAACTGAAGAAAAAATTAATTATCTTGTACATTATATAGCTAATATCATAACTTATGCGGATGATTGGTTTAACTATGCTTTTAGGACTAAAGTTGGATATATGGGAACTATTAGATTAAAAGATGGCGTACCAGATAAACAAGATGAAGATGAATGTTTGGTATTGGGACAAGGGGTTTGTATAGATATTGCCTATATAGCCCAAAGACTTGGAAAGAAAATTGGACTTGATATACAAACAGAAGGAGTTACATATAAAACATTTGCGCATGAACTAAATAATGTTAGATTAGATAATGGAAAATATGCTAATATAGATATAACTAGGTTAATTAGAGGAGATAAAAAACCGCATGAATGTATTTTAGTATCAAATGAACATTTATTACAGCAACAAGAATATGAAGAATTAAGGAATGGGAATAAACAAAATCAAGAAACAGTTACTACGATGAATGATAGTGTAGATGATTTTTATGAACGACATAAAGAAATAATTGACAAGATGGTAATGGAAACATTAGAATTAAGGAATAGAGTTATATGGGATTCTACTTTTGATTTTCCAATACCAAAAGAAAAACAAACAAATAAAGATAAAATAAGATAAAATCATAAAATAACAAGCTATCTCATAGGATATTTCTACTATTAAAGATTAAATAATAATATATTAAATGAACTTCAACAAAAAATATTAATTATACAAAAGAAAATATTTTAAAATTATCAAAGTAGAGAAAGAATATCACAATACTAGTTAGTATGAAGTTATTACATATTGTAATTTACTTTTACAAATTATCATTTATTCCAATATGTAAAAAAAGTAAAAAAACAATTGCAATTTAGAAAAAACTATGTTAAAATACATTAGTGTAAAAAAATAGAAAATACCGTTGGGAGGAATAAATAAATGGAAATAGCAAAAGGAATACTAGTTGGTGCATATTTTATTGTGGCATTAGCGCTAATAATATTAACATTAATTCAAACAAAGGATGATCCAGGATTATCATCAACAATAACAGGTTCTTCAACAAATAATTTCTTTGAAAAAAATAAAGGGAGAACAAAAGAAGGTAAACAAAAAAGATGGACAATAATATTAGCAGTAGTATTCACGATTTTAACAATAGCATTAGGAATACTTTATATGGCATAGAATAAAAGGGCGGTTTTTCTTGTAAAAACAGCTTTTTTTGCATTATGAACTTTTAGTTCAAAAGGGAGGATTTATATAAATTAATGGAAGAACAAAAACAAAAAATAATGGATTTAATTAAAGATGAAGATTATGTACCGCTGAAGGCTAAAGAAATAGCAATGCTAATGAGAGTCCCTAAAAAAGAATATAATAAATTTTTAGAGATACTTGGAGAATTAGAGTTAGAATTAAAAATACAAAAAAATAGAAAAAATAGATATAAATTAGTAGAAAAAACATATTATGATGGAATTTATAGAAAAAATCAAAAAGGGTTTGGTTTTGTTAGATTAGAAAATGAAGAAGATGAAATATATATATCAAAAGAAAACTCATTAAATGCTTTAAATGGAGATAGAGTATTAATAGAAATAATAGAAGAAAAGAATAAAGTAAAAAGTGCAGAAGCTAAAGTTGTAAAAATATTAAAACATGAAAAAGATACAGTAGTTGGAATATTTCAGAATAATAAGAATTTTGGATTTGTAGTTCCAGATGATAGAAGTTTGGGAACAGATATATTTATTTCCAAAAAAGATTTTGGAAAAGCTAGAGACAATCACAAAGTGTTAGTAAAAATAACTAAATATCCACAAAATGGAAAAAATGCAGAAGGTAAAATTTTAGAAGTTTTAGGAAATGTAAATGAAGCAGGAGTAGATATGTTATCACTTATAAAAGAATATAACTTACCTTCAACATTTCCAGAGCCAGTAATAGAAGAAGCAAAAAAATGTGGAGATACAATAGATGAGAAAGATATTAAAAATAGAGTGGATTTTAGAAATAAAACAATTTTCACTATAGATGGAGAAGATGCAAAAGATTTAGATGATGCAGTAAGAGTTGAAAAACTAGAAAACGGAAACTACAAATTAGAAGTTCATATTGCTGATGTTAGTTACTATGTAAAAGAAGGGAGCATATTAGACCAAGAAGCATTACTAAGAGGAACAAGTATATATATGTTAGGTAGAGTTATTCCTATGCTACCAAGAGAATTATCAAATGGAATATGTAGTTTGAATGCTAATGAAGATAGATTTACATTATCTTGTTTAATGGAAATAGATAGAAAAGGAAATGTAATAAATTCTGAAATTGTTAAAGGAATTATTAAAGTAACAGAAAGAATGTCATATACTGATGTTCAAGCAATATTAGACAATTCAGATAAAAAAGTAGTAAAAACATATAAGAAGTATATAAAAGAATTCAAATTGATGGAAGAATTAGCATTAATACTAAAAAATAAAAGGATGGAACAAGGCTATTTAAATTTAGATATACCAGAAAGCAAGATAGATTTAGATATTGATGGAAAGGTAAAAGAAGTTTCAAAATATGAACCGAGTTTTGCAAATGAGATAATAGAACAGTTTATGCTAATTGCAAATGAAACAATAGCAGAAAAATTTTATTGGTTAGAAGCGCCTTTTATTTATAGAGTACATGAAAATCCTGATTTTGAAAAAATACAAGAATTAAATAAATTTTTATACAATTTTGGATTAAAAATAAAAGCTAATAAAGATAATATATATCCAAAAGAATTCTCTAAAATATTAGAAGAGGTAAAAGGAAAAGATGAAGAAAAAGTTGTTTCAAATTTAGTTTTAAGAACTTTAAAAGTAGCAAGATATGAAGCAGAAAATAAAGGCCATTTTGGAATTGCAAGCAAATATTATTGCCATTTTACATCACCAATAAGAAGATATCCGGATTTATTTATACATAGAGTCATTTCGAAATATTTAAAAGATAATTATGTTATAAATGAAAAGTGGGAAGAACAATATAAAAATTATGCAAAAGAAAGAGCAGAACAATCTTCAGAAAGAGAAAAGATTGCAACAAAAGTTGAAAGAGATGCTGAAAGTATAAAGAAAGCAGAATATATGGAAAAAAGAATTGGCCAAGAATATGATGGAATAGTATCTTCGATAACTTCTTTTGGAATGTTTGTAGAATTAGAAAACACAGTAGAAGGGCTAATTAGATTTGAGGACATAGGAAATGAATACTATATATATGATGAAGAAAGAAAGCAATTAATAGGAGAACAAACAAATAAAGTATATAAAATAGGAGATAAAGTAAAAATAAAAGTAAAAAATGCAAATAAACTTTTAAGGCAAATAGATTTTGAAATAGTAGAAAGGGACTAAACATTTTTGTTTAGTCCCCTAATATTAAAGCGATATTACTAAATATTGTTGCAAATAAACCAAAAAAAATAACAAAAGATCCTCCAACTTTATTTTTATTTTCTTTTATTTCATAAATTCCATAGGACAAAGCTTTTAAAAAAGAAAAAATAGTAAAACAAATAAAAAATATATATTCTAAAAATGTTATCATATATTCACCACCATTTTTTAAGTTTCTGTAAGAAGAAATGAAGATTTTACAGAAGTATCTACTTTTACATCAAAAAAAGATTCTTTATAATTATTTTCCCAATTAAAATTATCAAAGTCAGATTCAGTTAAAAAATTTTTTCTAACATATTTTCCAAATCTATTAATATCAGTATTAAAAATCTTTGCTGTTTTATATAAATATTCAGTTAATATGGATTCTATATATTTATTACAAGAAGAAGAAATTTGAGTCAAAATATTAGAATCAGAATAATTAGAATTTTCTTCCATTGAATAGATACGCCCTGAGAATTTGCAATTCAATTTAATAAAAGGTGTTCCATTTATTATTTGTGTTTTAACAGAAGTGTTTACAGTTGGAGTTAAATAAATATCAAGATAAGAATTATTTTTTTCAGGGTCAGGAACTGAAATTAGAAAACCATCCACTTGATTATCAATAATTAAAAAAGATAAAGTTTCAATCGAACTTAATTCACCAACTAATTTATCTTTTTTAAAAATTGCAAGACCATTATTTTCTGAAATGGATTGAGTAGAAAGAGAAGATTCACTAGCTTTTCCATTAGAATCTTTTTGTGAATTTATACTAGAAAGAGATTCTGTATTTTCGCTACTTATTCCACCTAAAATAGCATAAGGTTCACAAACATTACAAATCATAGAGTAAAAAAAGTCACCAATAGTAGCATTTGCAGTATATCCTGTAAACTGACTAGAATTTACGAATACTTCATAGTATTTAGTTATTAAATTTTCCAAAGTTGGTTTGGAATTTTCTATATATGATTTTGCAGTACATTTACTAACGACAATATTTGCAGAAGGCCTAACTTGAGTATTATTGGCTAAAGTATAAATTTCTTCTGAAATACCTCTACTTGCTAATTCTTCAGAAAATACAATTAATTTACAATGAGATAAATTTATTTCTTTTCCTATATAAGTATTCATTAAGTTTATTGCATTACTAATAGATGAGGCTTCTATTGTAAACAAAGAAGAAGGAGATTTTTCACTGGATCCAGTATCGGAAACAGAAGAAGTATTTGTAAATTGAAAAGAAATTTTTAATTTATTTTTTTCTGAAACATCAAATCCCATAGCTACAACGACCGCTAAATTGCTAATATTAGAAGAACTATAAGAACCATAAAATGCTAATAAAAAAATAATAATTAAAATAATAATGAAAAATTTTTTTATAATACTATTCAAGTTTTGAAATCTCCTTCCTTTTAAACTTTTTTAATGTTGCTAGTATTAGTATGGTAATACTAAGTATTATAGATACTCCGAATACAAAATATTTAGAAATAGAAAGTTCTAAATATTTAGAATTAGCATAATCAGGAGGAAAAACTGAAATTGCAAATATGCATAAACCAAAACTAAATATTAAAGCATTAGGATTATTAATATTAGTTAATTTTTTGAATATTTCCATAGAAAATTTTAAATTAACTGTTAAAAAAGAGGAAATTACTAAAATCCAGATAAATAAGAAAAAGGATTCAAGTCTTTGAAAAAAAGTTCCAAATTCTATATATCTAGTAATATAGTAAAGTGGCATTACTTCGTCTACATTCATTAAAAATCTAAACATAAATAAAATTATAGAAACGCAGAATAATAAATAAATACTAAAAAATATGGTTGTAGTTATTGTTATTTTTTTCATATCTTCTGGTTTTTTTAAATGTGGTGGTAAGAAATATAACAAACTAATACCAGTAAAAGAAGCTAAATTACCTAATCCTGTTACAAAAGTATTAAATATGCCATCACCTAATATAGGAAAAACATTTTCAAAAGAAAAATTTTTTATATTAGCAAAAAATATAAATAAAACAGTTAGTATTAATAATGGTAGAACAACGAGATTAACCTTGCTAGTTGTATTAAAACTTAATTTAGCACTTGTACAGATTGCTACTATAAATGTAAGTAAGATAAAAACAATACTTGTCATAGGATAATGTACGATTTTTAAACATTCACAAAAATTTCTAAGCAAGATAGAAGAACTTATTAAAAAATATACAATAAAAATAATTCCAATAATATTTTTTAAAATTTTGCCTCCTAGATATTCGGAGATATCAACAATATCATAACTTGCAAAATTTTTTAATAGTTTATATATAACAATAGAAATTAATATTGCAATTATGCTTACATATATTATATTAATTAAAGTAGCAGATTTAGTAAGTGAAATTAAATCTTTTGGCATAGATAAAATCGAAGGTGTTAAGTAAATAGTTAGGACTAACATTATTGCTTCTATAGTATTGATTTTTGATTTTGTCATAATAGCTCCTTTCATATATTATTTATATTTCCAACTCATTGAAATTTTATCTTGTTTTTTAGGACGCTTAGTATTTAAAAAAGAAGGTCTAAATTCTCGTTTCCAAGTAGGAGGAAGATAATAATTATTTCCTTTAACATTATCTAGTGGAGAAATACCAATAGTATAGTCAACTCCAAAAGATTTTGTTTCTACAAGATATGATATATATATAAACAATCCTAATGATATTCCTAAGAATCCAGCAATAAATCCAAGTAATATAAACAAAAATCTAGTAGTTCTTAAATGAAAACCAAAAGAAAAGTCAGGAATAGCAAAAGATCCAATACCTGTTATTGCTACGACAATAATTAAAATAGGACTTACAATACCAGCTGAAACAGCAGCTTGTCCTAAAACTAATGCACCTACAATACCTATGGTTGGCCCAATTGGAGATGGAACTCTAAGTCCAGCTTCTCTAATTAATTCAAAAGAAATCTCCATTATTAAAATTTCAAATATAATCGGAAAAGGTACATTTTCTCTTGAAGCTAAAATAGAAAACAATAATTCAGTTGGTAAAAGTTCTTGATGAAAACTGGTAATTGCTACATAAAGTCCAGGAAGAAGTAAAGTTAGAAAAGTTGCCAAGATACGAATACCTTTTAAAAAATTAGAGAAAGTAGGTCTTAAATTCTTATCATCTGGAGAACCTAAAAAGTCAATTAATATAGCAGGTAAAATCAATGCATAAGGAGAACCATTTACTAAAACAATTACTCTACCAGATAAAAGATAAGCAACAGCTTTATCTGGTCTTTCAGTAGATAATGCTTGAGGTACATTTAAATAATTATTATCTATAATTAATTGTTCTAATTGCCCAGAAGATAGTAAAGAGTCTACAGATAAGTTATTTAATCTATATTTTACTTCGGCAACTAAATCATTATTCGCTATATTTTTTATATAACACAATCCACATTTGGTTTTGGTAATATTACCAATTTCTATATTTTCCACAATTAATTCTTCTGTATTTGTATATCTTCTTAAAAGAGAAGTGTTTGTTCTTATATTTTCTACAAATGCTTCATGAGGACCTTTTATTACAATTTCATTATTAGGTTTTTCAACAGTTCTTTGTTGAAATCCTTTAACTTCAATATCAAATGCTATATCTAATGTATCAACAAATAAAGCGCAGTTACCGAGAATTAATACCACTGATAATTTTTTCGAAGTCTGAAATCTTTTTTAAAGAATTTTGAGGCATCAAACAAGTTAATAAATAATCTGATAAATCGAATTTTTTTACTTTTCTTACAGTTATATTGTTAGCAACTGCTTCAGAAATAACTCTGTTTTGAAATCCTTCATATAAGTTATTTTTATTTCTTAACATTAAAGGTTCTAAAATAAAATCATCCAATATTTGTGAATTAACCATTCCGTCAATATATATTATAAAAGAGCGATATTGTTTGCCACGAGCATTTAAAATAAATTCTCTTAATACTACATCACTATTTATTAAAGTATTATATTTTGTTTTTATATATTCTAAATTGACATCTATGTTGGGAAAAATTTTTGTATTGGGTTCTTTTAGATTTGAATTTTGTTTATTAGTATTAGAATCTTGTGAAAGAACAAATTCATAATCTTCTTGTGGAGTATATGTTAATAAATTTTTTATAAAATTTTTAATACTCATAACAAATTTAATTCCTTTCAAGTATAATATGTTTAAATAAAATCCTTTTTGTTTAGTATTTCTAAAAAGGGAAAAAATATACTTTTTTTTATAATTAAAAAATGATATAATTAATTGTGTATAGATAAGGAGATTAATTATGAAAGATAAATTTTCAACAATAATTATGTTTTTTATTGTGGCTGGAATAATAGGAATTTTTATAATTTTTGGTATGATATTTTATAGTGAATATAAAAGTTTACAATTAGGAAATATTGAACCAGAAGATTTTCATACAGTTTTCTCGGAAGATGATAATATAACTGAAAATACAGTTGATGAAGATGAAATAAAAGTACCACAAATAATAGATAATCCGTTAAACAAAATAGAAAGTACAAATGATTCTAAAAATGAAGAAATTGCAGATATAAAATATGATAATGTGAATGTAGATAAATATTTTTATAATCAATTAGACGAAAATGCGAAAATAATATATAGAGCGCTAGACAGTAATAAAGAAAATATGAAAACAGGGACATACAAAATTGAATTTGGTTCTACTTTTTCAAATGTTTTAAATAAAACAAATGGTCAAGATTTATTAGGAGAATATTATCAGTCTGGAATAGAAGCATATATCTATGATAATCCTGATATATTTTATTTAGAACCTAGTAAGATGTATTTAAATACAGAAAAAATAACTAGAGGAAATGAAGTAACATATAATGTGTATATAAATCAAGGTGATGAAGTTAATTATTTAACAAAAGAGTTTCCTTCAAAAGAAGCAGTAGATAATGCAATAAATAAATTAGAAAATATAAAGAATAATATAATTACAAGTAGAACAGGAAATATAATAGATGATATAAAATTAGTTCATGATTATTTAATAGATAATATAGAATATGATACAACATTATCAAATAGTAATATTTATGATATTTATGGAGCACTAATAAATAAAAAATGTGTATGTGAAGGATATGCGAGAGCTCTTAAATACATTTTAGATGATATGAATATACCATGTATTTTAGTGATTGGTAGAGCAACTAACTCAGAAGGAAAAACTGAAAATCATGCATGGAATTATGTTATGATAGATAATAAGTGGTATGGTGTAGATACTACTTGGGATGACCCAGTTGTTATAGGTGGAGGGAGTCAAACATATGAAAGCAGATACAAATATTTCTTAAAAACTTCAGATGTTTTTGATAAAGATCATATACCTAATGGACAATTTACAGAAGGTGGAAAAGTTTTCGAATATCCACAAATATAAGAATATATATATTTCCATTATTTCATAATTAGAGGAATAACAAATTTAGATATATAGACGAAATAGAAGAAGATTTACATATTGAAAATGGCAAAGTATTAAAAAATTTCAAACATAAATAAAAAATTCCAATATAATTTGATGTATTATGATAGAAAAAGAAAGGAATAATTGTGATGAGATATGAAATAGTAATAATAATATGGATAATAGTATTTGTAATTGATAATATTTATAAGTTTAAAAGGATAAAAAGAAGAAATAATATTGGAAAGATGAAAGTAGATGACCGTATAAATGAACTTATAAAGGATTTTAAAATAGATATAGAAAACAATTCTGAATTAAAAGTGATTCGAAATAAAATGAGAATCATCAAAATTGTAAAAAATATTTTTTATACAATTTTAGTATCAGTATTAATACTGGCTCCTTTTATATACATACAATATAAGATTGGATTTAAAAATGAAAAACCGTTAATTGATAAGATGCTTTCAATATATTTAGTTTTTCCAGTTATATTTATAATATTATGGTGGAAAATAGAACTTTATATTTTTAAAAAATATCAAAAAAGTAAAAATACATTTAAAGAATATATTTACAATGATTTTTTAAAAAGAGTAAGATATGATATAAAATGGTGTGATAAATCTACAGTTTCAGAAAAAACATATAAAATGTGGGATACATATATAAATTGGAAAGAAGAATACAAAAAAGCAAATTTTAATAAGATACAATCTGGTGAAGAAATAAGCACTAACATTTTTGAATCAATGTTTTCATATCCAAATGAAATCTATTTTGAAGATCACATATGTGGAATATATAAAGAAAAATATATAATGGAAATATCAGATTTCAGAGAATATATGATTACTTCTGATGCTTATAAGAAAAGAAGAAGTTTACTATATGAAGGCATTTTTTGTATAATAAAAATAAATAGAAATATACTTAATGACATAAGAATAACTAATGACAAAAAACATTCATTTTTCATGGAAAAACAGTATATGGTTACAACGATGCCAGAAGAATTTTATAAGAATTTTATAATGTTAGCAAAAGATGGATATAAAATATCGGAAAAAATTTCTAAAAAATCAATAGAAATGATAGAAGAATTTTATAATAACAGTAAAATGAAATTTGACATATCCATAAAAAACGATGAAATATTTTTTCGATTTAAAACAATAGATTCAATGGAATTAAATATTTGGAAAAATATTGTAGATGATATAATGTTAAAAGAATATGCAAACATTATAATGTTTATAACTAGATTATCTGAAGAAATAAATGATAATTGGAGATAGTGTAAAGTAACTCGTAAAAAATAGGATGTGAAAAGATTATCTGAAATTTTAGAGGTTTATTGTATTAAAAACTAAACATAGTTGATTTTTGGAATAGGAGGTCAAAAAAGTGAATTTTAATTTAAGAATTGTGATATATAAGAGAAAAATCAGTGTTTAAGGATTTTCCTTTTTAGTATATTTAAAATAAAGAAAATAATATAATGCAAATATATTAAAGAAAGAGCATATCAAACAATAATTTAAGATGATAATTAAGGAATAAGTAATACACTGAATAAGGAATACAAGAAAAAATACTAAAAACACTTGCTTTTTAAATATAATTTTGTTATAATATTCGTTGTATTAATCACAC
This sequence comes from uncultured Clostridia bacterium, assembly GCA_944393345.1. Classification (GTDB taxonomy): domain Bacteria; phylum Bacillota; class Clostridia; order TANB77; family CAG-508; genus CAG-269. The sequence goes on along the minus strand of CALXZW010000020.1, from coordinate 443 downwards.
AAAGGTAGCTTTTAGGGAAGTGCCAAAAAATATTGGTCCTAAAAAGTGTTGATATTTGTGGAAGAAATAACAAAAAGGGAGGAATTTAAAATGGCAGTAGTTGCAATGAAACAATTACTAGAAGCAGGTGTTCATTTTGGACATCAAACAAGAAGATGGGATCCAAAAATGGCTGAATATATTTTTCAAGCTAGAAATGGAATTCACATTATTGATTTACAAAAGACTTCAAAAAAAATAGATGAAGCATATGAATTCATCAAAGAACAAGCAGAAGAAGGAAAAACAGTTCTATTTGTAGGAACTAAAAAACAAGCACAAGAATGTGTAAAAGAAGCAGCTTTAAAATGTGGAATGTTTTATATTGACCAAAGATGGTTAGGAGGAATGCTAACAAACTTTGGAACAATAAAGAAAAGAATTCAAAGATTAAAAGACTTAGA
>CALXZW010000019.1 GCA_944393345.1 uncultured Clostridia bacterium | reverse complement strand
AGTGTTACAATGGGAAAAATATATTCAAGTGTAATAGAAAAAGAAAGAAAGGGAGAATATTTAGGTAAAACGGTTCAAGTAATACCACATATAACAAATGAAATAAAAGAAAGAATATATGGTTTTGAAAACACAGATACTGATATTGTAATTACAGAAATAGGTGGAACCGTTGGAGATATAGAAGGATTATCAATAATAGAAGCAATAAGACAAGTTGGATTGGAAAAAAATCCTGAAGATGTAGTATATATACATGTAACATTATTACCATATATTGCTGGTTCAAATGAAATAAAATCAAAACCAACACAACATTCAGTAAAAGAATTACAAAGCTTAGGAATAAAGCCAAATATATTAGTATGTAGAACTGAAAGTGATATACCAGAAAGTGTAAGAGAAAAATTATCATTATTTTGCAATGTAAGAAAAACAAGTGTAATTCAAAATAAAACTGCAGATTGTCTATATGCAGTACCTTTAATGCTAGAAGAAGAAGGATTAGCAATGGAAGTATGCAATCATCTAAAATTAGAAAATTATTTACCAGATAATTCAAAATGGGAAAATATGATAAATAATATTAGAAAAGTAGATAAAGAAAAAAGTGTAAAAATAGCAATAGTTGGAAAATACATAAAATTAGAAGATTCGTACATATCAGTAATAGAAAGTCTACATCATGCGGGATTTTCAAATAATATAAATGTAAAAATAGAATTAGTGGATTCTGAAACAATAAATAAAGAAAATTCTAAAGAGAAATTAAAAGATTTTGATGGAATAGTTGTTCCAGGAGGATTTGGAAATAGAGGAATAGAAGGAAAAATAGAAACTATAAAATATGCAAGAGAAAATAAAGTGCCATTTTTAGGGATTTGCTTAGGAATGCAAATGGCTGTAATTGAATTTGCAAGAAATGTTTTGAGGATTAAAGATGCTAATTCGGTAGAAATTGATGAAAATACAAAAAATCCATTAATACATATAATGGAAAGTCAAAAAGGAATTGATAAAAAAGGTGGAACAATGAGGTTAGGAGCATATCCATGTATAATAAAAAAAGACAGTAAAACATATGAAATATATAAAAAAGAAGAAATATTAGAAAGACATAGACATAGATATGAATATAATAATGATTATAGAGAACAACTTGAAAGTGCTGGATTAAAAGTTTCTGGAACATCACCTGATGGAAATTTAGTAGAAATAGTAGAAATAAAAGAACATCCATATTTTATAGCAGCCCAATTCCATCCAGAATTAAAATCAAGACCTAATAGACCAGCTCCATTGTTTGATGGCTTAATAAAAGCATGTATAAAATAAGAATTAGGAGAGAAGAATAAGTGGAAGAAAAATTAAGAACAAAAACCCCTCGTTTTATAATTTTTACAGATATAGATGGAACTCTAAATTTAAACGATGAACAATTAAATATTATATTAGCATCTGCACGTAAAAAGGGTGGAATGGTTATTCCTATAACTGGTAGGACTATAGAAGATGTAAAAGATAATTTTAGAAGAGCAGGAATAAAAATTCCTGAAATATTAATTGGTGATAATGGTGCAGGAATTTATTTTGCTAAAGAAAATAGATTTTTGCAAAAAAAAATATTAGAAGATGAAAAAGTAAAGGAAATTATTCGAAAATTTTTAGAAAATGGTGGAAAAGAACACGAAATACGAGTAACAGATGGATTATCTATACATGCAATTAATAACCCAGAAGTACAAAATTATTATGCGGAAAAAGAGAGTGGAATAAATTATTATAAAGATATAATACAAATATTAGATAAAGTAAAAGGAATAACAAAAATAACATTAGCAGGTTCAGAAGAATTAATGAAAAAAATGGAGGAGTTTGTTAATAAACTTGACTTTTGGTCAGACAGAGATAAAACAAAATTTCCAAAAAAAGAAGCGCATAATTTCAGATTAGACATTGCTGCTAAAAATATAAATAAAGGGGAAGCAGTTGAAACAATATTAGGAATTTTAAAACCACAAAATTATATTTGCATAGGAAATGGATATAATGACGAAACTATGTTTAAAAAAGCAGTTGATGATAAAATGACTGCACTTATTATGCCTGGTGCACCAGAAGAATTGATAGAAAAAATGAAGCAATATGCTAAAGGTAAAAAAGGCAGAGTGGAAATATTAGAAGGAAAATCAGCAAATAAAGCTATTCTTAATTGTGCAAGAAAAAATGAAAAAAAGAATAAGGAATCATATAAAAATTTAGGAACTAAAACAATAGTTGGATATAGAAGAATAACAGTAAAAAGAAAGTTAATAGAACTATTCCAAAGAAGAAGAACAGGAAATATTAGAAATCAAGGTAGAGACAGATAATTTTATATAGGATAAAAGAACATTTATATTAGTTTTAATTAATGTAAATGTTCTTATTATTTTTTATAATATTAGTAAACATATGCTATAAAATATTAAATGCTAAAAATATCTTCCATAGAATAAAGCCCAGGTTTTTGTTTAACAATAAATTCAGCAGCTTTTAAACTTCCTTCTGCAAATACATTTCTAGAGTAACTTGTATGTTTAATTTCAAAAGTTTCAAAATCGCCTATAAATTGTACAGTATGTTCACCAACTATATTTCCACCACGAATAGAAGACATACCAATTTCTTGTTTATCTCTTTTTTCATGTTTTGAGTGTCTATCATATTCACAATGCATAGTATTTCCTAATGCTAAATTAATACTATCAGCTAACATTTGAGCAGTACCACTAGGACTATCAATTTTTCTATTATGATGTGATTCTATAATTTCTATATCAGTATTTTTCATATAAGACGCAAGCCAAGATACAATTTTTTTCATAACCATAATATCAAAAGACATATTAGCAGATTTAAAAATAGGTATGTCTTTACTATATTCTTTAATCATATTATTTTGTTCTTCAGAGAATCCGGTTGTTGCTATAACAATAGGAATAGAATTTTTAACAGCATATTCTAAAATATTCATTGTTGCAATTGGAATAGAAAAATCAATAATGACATCAGGTTTTTGCTCAATCTTTGAAAAATCATCATAAATAGGAAATTCATTCTGAATTAAATTATTTTTATCAAAACCACATAATAAATTTAATGAATCATTCTCTTTTAGTAATTCACATACAACTTGCCCCATTCTTCCATTACAACCATTAACTAAAACATTAATCATTAAAATCACAATCCTTTCTTAGTTAAATATATAAAAATTATATTATAAATAAAGTAAAAAAACAACACCGAACAAAAATTTTATATTTTTTATAAAAAACTATTGACAAAATAAAAAATAGAATGTAAAATACAAACATACAAAGCGAACAATAATTCGTAAAACAAAAATTTAGTAAGGAGTGATAAAAATGATTACAACAAAAAGAAATATGAAATTAAAAACAACAATAAATAGTACTATAGAGAGACATCCAGTACCAGTTTTAGGTATTAATTATAAAGTAAGAATAATATATAAAAACATTGGAATAACAGAATTAGATATTGATAATAAAACAATAAAGATATCACTTCCTAATAAATATAAGAAAATGGGTAGTAAAGAAATATTAGATTTAGCAATAGAAAAAATGTATGAACAAATTGCTAAAGTTGAAATAGAAAGAGCTATGGAAAAAGCAAGAATAACATTAGGTTTTGCACCTGAAGATTATAAAATTGAAAAGATTAAATCTTGGGGAAAATGTGAAGAAAATACTATCATAATTAATCCAGAAATAGTAATGTACAATAGGAAAACAGTTGATTATGTTGTTTTGCATCAATATTGTCATTTGAAATATAAAACACATGCAAAGTCTTTTTGGAATATGTTAAAAAAATATGAACCATTGTATAAAGAATATGAAGAAACATTAGCGATATAATAAAAAATCTGTTTGACAAAATATTGATTTAGGTGTATAATTTTATATGTTTTTTAAAAGTAAGTTATATTAAAATAAAAAGGAGAGAAATAAATAAAATGAACAATCAAAAAATAAGAAACATAGCAATAATTGCACACGTAGATCACGGAAAAACTACATTAGTAGATGCACTATTAAAACAAAGTCATGTATTCAGAGAAAATGAACAAGTTGCAGAAAGAGTAATGGATTCAAATGATTTGGAAAAAGAAAGAGGAATAACAATTCTTTCAAAAAATACATCAGTAATGTATAAAGATATAAAAATAAACATAGTAGATACTCCAGGACATGCAGATTTTGGAGGAGAAGTAGAAAGAGTTTTAAAAACAGTAGATGGAGTTTTACTATTAGTAGATGCTTTTGAAGGAGCAATGCCACAAACTAGAGAAGTGCTAAAAAAATCATTGGGCTTAGGATTAAAACCTATAGTGGTAATAAATAAAATAGATAGACCAGGTGCACAACCAGAGAAAGTAGTAGATCAAGTAATAGAGTTATTTATAGAATTAGATGCTACGGATGAACAATTAGATTTTCCAGTAGTTTATGCATCAGCAAAAAATGGAATTGCTAAAATGGATTTAAATGAAGAATCAGATAATCTAAATTGTCTATTTGAAACAATAGTAAATACAATAAGTGCTCCAAATTGTGATCAAGAAGGAACTTTCCAAATGTTAGTATCAAATATTGATTATGATGACTATGTTGGAAGAATAGCAGTTGGAAGAGTTGAAAGAGGAAAAATATCAACAGGTATGCCTGTTTCAATATGCGGAAAAGAAGAACAAGTAACACAAGGAAGAATTGCAAAGTTATATACACATGTTGGATTAAAAAAGCAAGAAGTAGAAGAGGTATCTGCAGGTGATATTATTGAATTATCAGGACTTCCAAATATTAATATAGGTGATACAATATGTGAATTCAATTATCCAGAAAAAATACCATTTGTTGATATAGATGAGCCAACAGTATCTATGACATTTAGTGTAAATAATGGACCTTTTGCAGGAAAAGAAGGACAATTTATAACTTCAAGACATATAAGAGATAGATTATTTAAAGAATTAGAAAAAAATGTTTCACTAAGAGTTAAAGAAACTGATTCTCCAGATAGTTTTGAAGTATCAGGAAGAGGAGAACTACATTTATCTGTATTAATTGAGACAATGAGAAGAGAAGGATTTGAATTATTAGTTTCAAGACCTAAAGTTATATTTAAAGAAATAGATGGAGTAAAATGTGAACCAATAGAAAGATTAGTGGTAAATGTTCCAGATGATTCAATTGGAACAGTAATTGAAAAATTAGGACAAAGAAAAGCAGAAATGGTAAACATGGAGCCAGCAGAAGAAGGGCATACAAAGATAGAATTTAAGATTCCAGCAAGAGGATTAATTGGGTATAGAACAGAATTTTTAACAGATACTAAAGGAGAAGGTACAATGAATCATATTTTTGATTCATATGAACCATTTAAAGGAGAAGTATTATCTAGAGTAAGAGGAACTATAGTAGCATTTGAAAACGGAAAATCAGTTACTTATGGATTATATAATGCACAAGATAAGGGAGACTTATTTATAGGTCCTGGTGTTGAAGTGTATGAGGGGATGATAGTAGGTTTAAATTCAAGAGGCGAAGATTTAGCAATAAACGTATGTAAAGAAAAACATTTAACCAATACAAGAGCTTCAGGTTCAGATGATGCATTAAGATTAGTTCCACCAATTCAAATGTCTTTAGAAAAAGCAATTGAATTTATACAAGATGATGAATTAGTTGAAGTGACACCAAAATCAATTAGATTAAGAAAAAAAATATTGGATTCTAAAGAAAGAGAAAGAGCAGCAAGAAATTCTAACAAATAAAAACGACAAAATTTGACAAAATAATATTAAATAATTGACAATTATAATATATATTGATAAGATATAGACAAATAATTTGAGAGGAGTGTTATTCCTTGGATTTTGAAGGAGGCATTGTTTCTAGCGAGTCATATGAAAAAATCAAAGAATTAATGGAAGAAAAAAAATACACCGATAACGAGTCTTGCTCATATTGGTGCGAAGCTAGTATAGAAGATGGAGATGATGACGAATTCGAATAAAATCTTTAGAGTATTAAAATCAATTATAATATAATAGATTTTAATACTCTAATTTTAAATATAGAAATATTAATAGAAGGAGAGCTCAAATGCCAAAAAATAATATATTTCATAATAAATTGATATTATCTAGAAAAGAAATATCTAACAGTTCTGTAGTAACTCCAAATGACAAAAATCCAAAACATAGTACACAAGGATACAGACAGAAATTTTTAGATATATATATAAAAACAGGTTCTATAGAAGAAGCAATGAAAGTAATAAAAAATCCTGCTTTTACTAGAAAAATAGTAGAAAAATGGGTGGAAGATTATGAAGAAGAAATAGGTGGAAGATAAAAAATGGAAAATAATGAATTAGGAAAAATAAAAAAAGAAGCACTTGATAAACATATACCAATAATAATGGATGATACATTAGAAATAATAAAAAAGTATATGGAGAAAATAAAGGTAAAAAGAATTTTAGAAATTGGTACAGCGGTAGGATATTCTGCAATTTGTTTTTCTAATTTCCTTAGTTTAGATGGGAAAATAGATACAATAGAGAGGGATGAAGAAAGAATAAAAGAAGCTAAAGAAAATATAAAAATAATGAATTTAGAAAACAAAATTAATATATTAGAACGGAGATGCAGTAGAAATATTACCAAATTTAGAACAAAAGTATGATATGATATTTATTGATGCCGCTAAAGGTAAATATCCATTTTTCTTAAAAGAAGCATTAAGAATGTTAGATGAAAACGGGATTATTTTTGCAGATAATATATTATATAAAGGTTATGTTATGAGTGATTACAATAAACATAAACAAAGAACAGCAGTTAGAAATTTAAGGGAATACATAAAAGAAGTATCTGAAAATCCTAAGTTAAAAACTGAAATCTTAGAAGTAGGAGATGGACTTGCAGTTAGTAAATTAAAAAAATTATAAAAAATCCCTCAACCGAAATTAATTCGATTGAGGGATTTTTTTTACTTGCTATACCGAAAAAACGGAACGGCATTGACAAGGCCAGGGTAAGTTATTAATTGTTCGTTAAAAATTTCATACTTTGGACAAGAAATTAAGTCTTCATCAAACATTTCTAATTTAATACCTTGAAATGTTCGGCTTTTCTTGTATTCACTGTGTTTGGCAGGCCCATATTCTGCCCAGTGATGCATGTTGACTGTCCGAATCTGAATCTCAATTGGAAAGCCTCTATAAGTCAGAATGAAGTGCAGGCTTTGATAGCCTTGAGGATTTGGTAAAAAAATATAATCTTTTACCAAATTTTGAAATTGTGGATTTATACCACTCCTTTCTGGCAAATAAAGATTAGGGAACTTTTGAGATACTGATGCTCGATGGTCTTTTAAAGGGGAAACTTCTTTTACAGAAATATCCCAAGAAAGACCTGTTTCGACTGTTGTATCCAGAAGAGAAAAAAGAGCCAAAAGAGAATTTAAGATGTCATAGCATCTCATAATATTGGTTTGCTCATCATCTTTATTTAGTATAATCAACCGAAATGCAAGCAAATCTTGAATTCGAGGGCTTTTCCCCTCTAACATTTTGCTTATTCTCTTATTCAGATCACTGAATAGGGTTTTCTCTCTTCCTTCTATGGAAAAATTGATGTTTGGAAATAATTTTTCCATAATGAGTACAATTGCAGTACCTACTTCTTCCATAACGTTAGGGTCTTGCTCACGGAGTAAGATACGGAACTTTGCTGATTGTCTCATTGCTGAAGACAATTTGGATATAAATGGACTGTTAACTCCAGCACCTTGAGTAAGTGGAATTGCGAAGTTAAGAGCAACATCTCCAACAGATTTTTGGGTATACAAAGCTTGGGTAAGCGAAGAGGTTACGCGAGTCCAATCATTTGAGCTGATTTCGAATTTCATAAATAATGTCCTCCTTAGATTGAATAATAAAATAACCAGACCTTGTCGTAAATAAAAAATATACATATTTAGTATATCATATTTTACATAATTAGTCAAAAAACTTGAAAAATTTGCCTAAATGTAATAAAATATATATTATTATATGAAAAGAGGAAAATGTGAAATGAAAAAAGTAGAATTATTAGCACCAGCAGGTTCTTATGAAAAAGCAAAAATAGCATATCTATATGGAGCAGATGCGGTATATTGTGGAACATCTTCATTATCATTAAGAACAAGAGCAGATATGAAAGATGATGATTTAGAAAAGACAATAAAATATGCGCATAGTATAGGAAAAAAGATATATGTAACATTAAATATATTTGCATGGGATGAAAAATATGAAGAAATAGTAGAAATGGCTAAAAAATTAGAGAGTTTAAAACCAGATGGAATAATAGCAGCAGATGGAGGAGTAATAGAAACATTAAAACAATATGCACCAAGTATACCAATAAATGTAAGTACACAAGCAAATATAGTAAGCTTGCATTCAGCAAATTTTTGGTATAAAAACGGAGCTAAAAGAATGATAATGGCAAGAGAGATGAATAAAGAACAATTAAAATATATAATGCAAAATAAACCAAAAGAAATGGAAATAGAAATATTTATACATGGAGCGATATGTTTTGCATTTTCAGGAAGATGTTTTTTAAGTGATTTTTTAGCTTGTAGAAGTGCAAATTTAGGAGATTGTGCTCAAAGTTGTAGATGGTCATATAATTTATATGCAGAAGAGAAAAATAATCCAGGGGAATTAATGCCAATAGAAACAAATGAATATGGAACAAGTATATTTTCATCTAAAGATTTATGTTTAATAAAAGAAATTCCAGAAATAATAGAAATGGGTGTAGATAGTTTAAAAATTGAAGGAAGATTAAAAACAGAGTATTATTTAGCAAGTGTTATAAATGCATATAGAAATGCAATTGATGATTATGAGAAAGACCCAGAAAATTACGATTATACGAAATATTTAAAAGAGTTAGAAAAAGTAAAAACAAGAGGATTAACAACTTTTTATTTTAATGATAGAAAAAATAAAGATATACAAGAATATTCTGGAAAGCAATATAATGAACAATATGAGTTTGGTGGAAAAGTAGTAGAATATAATGAAGAAAAATCTATAATAGAAATAAGAAACAAACTTCAAGTAGGAGATTTATTAGAAATAATAGTTCCAAACAAAATAGAACCAATTTATTTTAATATAGAAAAATTATGGAATGAAGAAACTGATGAAGAAATAAATGAAATAAGTCCAGGAGTTAAAGGACAGAAAGTAAAAATCAAACTACCAATAAAATGCGAAAAAGATTGGATAATAAGAAGAAAAAAATAATAAAATAAAAATGACATGGTTATAAATCATGCCATTTTTGTGTACTTTTATCTATTGGATATAGTATTACTAATAAAAAAACCTAGACAAATACATAATATAGAAATAATACCAAAAATATTAAAAGAAATATTAGGTAATATAACTAATATAGAACCTAATGTGAAACCAATAATTGCAAAAAAAGTTTGAGCATAAAAATTATTTAATAAAAATTTAGTTATTTTCATAAAAATTAAACTACCAATTAAAATTCCTATCCCCATAGGAATTAAAACATTTAAATTGATATTAGAAATACTAGATAAATATATATTATAACTACCTAATAACATTAAAATAATTGTACTGCTAACACCTGGAACTACTATTCCGATAGACATTGCAAAACCACAAAACATTAAGTAAAAAAAGTTAGAATCGATATTATTAGCGATACATAGAGTTTTTTCTAAATACACACTAAGAAATCCAATAAGTAAAGCGATTAAAGTATATATAATATAATGAAGTTTAAAAGATTTTTTAGAATTTACATCTTTTATAAGTGTTGGAATGCAACCTAAGATAAGTCCAACAAAAATAGATTTAGTATGTATAGGAAAATAATAAAGTAAATAACTTAAAACATTGCTAAAAATTAAAACACCAAATCCAATACCAAATAAAATAGGAAACAAAAATTTAACATTTTTCTTTACATCATTAAAAAAATTTAGAATACTGTCTAAAAGTTTTTCGTAAATACCAAAAACAACACATAAAACACCACTACTAATACCAGGAAGTATTGCGCCTGAACCGAATGGCTAAGCCTTTTAATGTATTAGAAAAAAAATTCATATAAAAATTTCCTCCTTATATCAAAGATATTCTAAAAATAATCTAAAAATGTTAAAATCATAGAAAATATATTAAGAATATGTTATAGTTGTATAAAATAAGAAGGTGAGAGTTATGAAAAAAATATTATTAGTAGAAGATAATGAAAGTATAGTTTTGGGATTAAAATATTCTTTAGAGCAAGAAAAATTTCAAGTTATAACAGCAAAAAATAAAAAAGAAGCGGTAAGTATTTTAGAAAAATATCAATTCGATTTATGTCTATTAGATATTTCTTTGCCAGATGGCACTGGTTATGAAATATGTAAAATTATAAAAAGAGGAGAAGATTTTCCAGTAATATTTTTAACGGCAAAAGATGAAGAGGAGAATGTAATATTAGGATTAGATATGGGAGCAGATGATTATATATCAAAACCATTTAGAATCGGAGAACTGATATCTAGAATAAACAGTGTACTTAGAAGATATGATAAACAAAAGAAAAATGAGAGAACTATAGAAATAAAAAATATAAAAATAGATTTAGATAAAGCAAAAGTTTTTAAAAATCAAGAAGAAATAATATTAACCAGTTTAGAATATAAAATATTAGTTATGCTATTTGAAAATTATAATATTTTAATATCGAGAGAAAGATTAATGGAAAAAATATGGGATATAGATGAAAATTATGTCAATGATAATACACTTACAGTATATATAAAAAGAATTAGGCAAAAAATAGGAGATCAAGAAGGAAATATAATAAAAACTGTGAGAGGTTTAGGTTATATAGTAGGGGATAATGATGAAAATATTTAAAGAAAAGAAATTATTAATTATATATGTAATAATTGTGGTTATATCAATTTTAATGAACATAATAATTACAAAAATACAATATAATAAGTATCAAACTGAAGTAAATAATTTAATTGGAAATATAGTAGGATATATAGAAGTAAAATATCCTGAGGTTGATGAAACTAAAATAATTGAGTTGTTAAATCAAAAATATGATTATAAAGATGAAGGAATAGATTTATTGAAAAAATATGGAATAAACGAAGATGATGCATTTTTTAAATTATTAGAAAATAAAGAAAAAAGCGATATAATAAAAAATACAATATTTATTGTAATATTTTCAAGTATAATATTTATAATAGTAAATCTTAATAACAAGAAAAAAGATAGAAAATTAGATGAAATATTAAAATACATAAAGGAAATAAATAATAAAAATTATAATTTAAAAATTGAAGATAATAAAAATGATGAATTAAGTTATCTACGAAATGAACTATATAAAATAACAGTTATGTTAAAAAATCAATCAGAAATATTAAAAACAGAAAAGCAAAATTTGCAAAGGGCATTAGAAGATATATCACATCAAATAAAAACGCCGTTAACATCTATAGGAATATTACTAGATAATTTAATTCAAAATCCATACATGGAAAAAGAAACAAGAGATAAATTTATAGAAGAAATAAATGAACAAGTAAATTTAATAAGTAATCTAATAATTACATTACTTAAATTAGCAAGGTTGGATACAGGAGTAATTGAATTTCAAAGAGAAAAAATATATGTAAATGAATTAATAAATGAGATAATACATAATTTAAAAACACAATTAAATAGTAAAAATCAAGAAATAGTATTAGAAGGAAAAAAAGAAGTAACATTTCTAGGAGACTATAATTGGGAAAGAGAAGCAATAACAAATATATTAAAAAATTGTATAGAGAATACAGAGAATAATAAAAAAATATATATATATTATGAGAAAAATAATTTTTATACTAAAATTGTAATAAAAGATGAGGGAAGAGGGATAGAAAAAGAGGAAATTAAGCATATATTTGAAAGATTTTATAAAGGAAAAAATTCAAATAGACAAAGTATTGGAATAGGTTTATCTTTTTCAAAAGCAATAATTGAAAAGGACAATGGAAAAATAATTTGTAAATCTAAAATGGGTGAAGGAAGTATATTTGAAATAAAATATTTAGAAAAATAAGAAAAGTCACTTGATAGTCACTTTATAGATGTATATTAATTAAAAATAATAAAGGAGGAGTTAAAATGGAAATCTTAAAGGTGGAAAATTTAACAAAGATATATGGAAAAGGTGAAAATCAAGTAACAGCAGTAAATAATATATCTTTTACTGTAAATAAAGGAGAATTTGTTGCAATAGTTGGAGCAAGTGGTTCTGGAAAATCAACATTATTACATCTAATAGGAGGTGTAGATAGACCTACAAGTGGAAAAGTATATATTGATGGAAAAGATATATATTCACTAAATAATGATAATTTAGCGATTTTTAGAAGAAGACAAGTTGGTTTAATATATCAATTTTATAATTTAATACCAATATTAAATGTAGAAGAAAATATATGTTTACCTTGTAATTTAGATGGGAAAAAAGTAGACAAAGATAAATTAGATGAATTATTAAAAACTTTAAAATTAGAAAATAGAAGAAAACATTTACCAAATGAACTGTCAGGAGGGCAACAACAAAGAGTTTCAATAGGAAGAGCAATAATAAATTCACCTGCGATAATGTTAGCAGATGAGCCTACAGGAAATCTAGACAGTAAGGCGTCTGAAGATATTATATCTCTACTACGACTTTCTAATAAAAAATATAATCAAACAGTTATTGTAATAACTCACGATGAAAAGATAGCACTTGAAGCGGATAGAATTATTACTATAGATGATGGAAAGATTATAAAAGATGAAAGGAATGGTTAGAAGATGAATATTTTAAATAAATTTACAATAAGAAATTTAAAATTAAACAAAAAAAGAACAATGGTAACCATTATAGGGATTATTTTATCAACTGCTTTAATATGTGCCGTTGCTGGAGTTTTTTCAAGCTTTCAAAAAACAATGGTAAATTATGCTATATACGAAAATGGGAATTATCATACAATATTTTATAATATTCCAAAAGAAGAACAGAAATATATAATTAATAATAGAGAAGTAGCAGAAGTTTTTTATATGCAAGGTATAGGATATTCTAAACTTGAAAGTAGTAAAAATGAAAGTAAACCATATTTATATTTGATGGAGTTTGACGAAAAAGCTTTAAACAATTTAGGATTAAAAATAATAGAACGGAAGGATGCCAGAAAATTCAAATGAAATATTAATACCAGAACATTTAGAAAGTAATGGAGGTATAGAATATAAAATAGGTGAAAATTTAAAATTAGATGTGAGTAAAAGGTTAATAGATGGAGAAGAATTAAATCAAAATAACCCTTTTATATTGGAAGAAAATTCAGAATATTTAGAAAAAATATATTCAAAAGAATATAAAGTTGTAGGGAAAATTGAAAGACCTAATTTTGAGATAGAAGAATATAGTGCACCTGGTTATACTATAATAACTAAAATGGATGAAATAAATGATGGAGCAAATGTAGTAGTAAAATTTAATAATATAAAAGATACATATAAATTATCAGAAGAGATTGCTGAAAACGAAGAAAATCCTTTGGATATATATAAATATTATTATAGAATTAATTCAGAGTTATTAAGATGGTCAGGAGTTGCAAAAGATAGTACAACTGTGGAAATGTTGTACAGTTTAGTTGCAATAGTTATTGGAATTATAATAATATCAAGTGTCTTTGTAATAAAAAATAGTTTTTCTATTTCAATTACTGAAAAATTAAAACAATATGGAATGTTTGCAAGTATAGGAGCAACCAAAAAGCAAATAAAAAATAATGTTTTATATGAAGGTTTTTTATTAGGAATAATATCAATTCCGTTAGGAATTTTATCTGGAATATTTGCAGCATTTATACTAATAAATATTACATCTATATTAATAGGAAATGATATTTTTGAAAAAGGAATTAAATTTGTCTTTGATATGCCATTTGAAGCAATTGTTTTAAGTGTAATATTATCAATTATAACTATATATTTATCATGTATATTTTCTGCTAGAAAAGCAAGTAAAATTTCACCAATAGAGGCAATAAGAAGTAATGAAGATATAAAAATAAAATCAAGAAAAATAAAAACATCAAAATTAATTACTAAAATATTTGGAATTGGAGGAGAAATTGCATATAAAAATTTAAAAAGGAACAAGAAAAAATATAGAACTACTGTTATATCATTAGTATTAAGTATTACGATATTTATATCTTTATCAAGTTTTTTAAATTATGTATTTAAAATGTCTGGAATGTATTATCAAGAACTACCATACAATGTAGGCATATATATAAATTATGATAGTCAACAAGATGAAAAATGTAAAGATATATATAATAAATATCTAGAATTTTTAAATTTACAAGGAATAAAAAATTATTATCTACCACGATACATATATGTAAAAACAGATTTAGTTAAAAAAACAGAAAATTCAGAAAACTTATCAGGAATTTCTATAATGTCTTTGGGAGAAGAAACATATAAAAAGTATTTAAAAACAATAGGTGAAGATTATGAAAATTGTAAAGATAAAATTATAATAATAAATCCAAAGACTAAAGAAAATGATAATAGGTTAATGCTAAAAGAAGGAGATAAAATAATTGGAGATTTAGAAGATAACAGAAAAATAGAAATTCAAATTGCAAAGATTACAGACAAAATGTTTGAAAGTAATAGTATGATTTCAAGTGATGAAATATTTTATATAGTAAGTGATGAATTTATGAATAAGTATGAAGAAAATTATTCGATTGGAGTTATGGAATTAAATGCAGAAGACTCATATAAAATTTGTGATTATATAGAAGAAAATTATAAAGATATACTATGCATGAATTATCAAAAAGACATAGATCAAATGAAAAGAGTAGCTTTATTAATCTCAATATTTTTATATGGATTTATAACAGTTATTACATTGATTGGTGTAACTAATATTTTTAATACTATTACAACAAATATGAATTTAAGAAGTAAAGAATTTGCTATGTTGAAATCTATAGGAATGACAAAAAAAGAATTTAATAAAATGATAAACTTGGAAAGTATTTTTTATGGAATAAAATCACTTATGATAGGAATTATTCTAGGGTTAGGATTATCTTATTTAATATATAGGACTATAATATCATCTAATACTTTTAATATATTAGAAATGGAATTACCAATTGAAGCAATAATTATTTCAGTAATATTTATAATGATAGTTGTAGGTATTATAATGAGATATTCGCTAAATAAAATAAATAAACAAAATATAATAGAAACAATAAGGAAAGATAATATTTAATAAAAAAATAAGGTCATGCACTTTTATTTTTTCTAAACATATAATTTAGGTATAGAAAAAAATGGGGGTGCATTTATGTTTTCAGCACTGTGTATGTCAGGAATAATAGGATTTATAGAATTCCTAAAATCTGCAGTATTTGTAGTTCGGATATATTCAAGGAGGAACTCTATTTCCAGAGCCATTAACTGCAGAAGAAGAAAAAGATTGTTTAGAACAAATGGCAAAAGGAAATGAAGAAGCAAGAAATATTTTAATAGAAAGAAACTTAAGATTAGTTGCACATGTTGCTAAGAAATATGCAACTGCTAAAACAGAGCAAGACGATTTAATATCAATTGGAACAATAGGATTAATAAAAGGAATTAACAGTTTTAGTATAGAAAAAGGAAGTCGACTTTCTACATATGTGTCAAGATGTATAGATAATGAAATTTTGATGCATTTAAGAGCAACTAAGAAGTTAGGGGCAGAAGTATATTTAAATGAACCAATAGGAAAAGATAAAGATGATAATGTTGTCACATTACAAGAAGTCTTAGAAAATGATGAAAGACCGATAGATGAAGAAGTGGATATAAAAATGAAAATTAAAGTACTTTATGAAAAAATGAAAGAAGTTTTAAAAGATAGGGAAAAGAATATTTTAAGATTAAGATTTGGATTAGATGGAAAGAAACCTAAAACACAAAATGAAATAGCAAAATCTATGGGAATATCTCGTTCTTATGTATCAAGGATTGAAACAAAAGCAATAAATAAGTTAGCAAAAGAAATAAAAGAATAGAATGTAAATTTTTTGTAAAAATACTTTTAAAATTTTTAAAAGATGGTATAATATAAAAAAACAAGAAGGGGAGTTTCAAATGACAAGAGTAAAATTAAGAGATAGAATATTACCTACATATACTAAAGGAGAAGAAATATTTAATATGACTTCA
>CALXZW010000018.1 GCA_944393345.1 uncultured Clostridia bacterium | reverse complement strand
TTATTTAAATAAAACTATAAAATCTATTTATTATTTCTTAGAAATTTGATATAATTACATTGTTCAATAAATATAGATAAATTATTTATATAAAGGAGAAAAAATGCCAAAATTTTTTATAAAAAATGAACAAAAAAGTAATAATAAAATAATAATTATAGGACAAGATGTAAAACATATAAAAAACGTATTAAGAAAAAAAATAAATGATAAAATAATAGTATGTAATAGTGAAACTACAAGAGATTATATTTGTAAAATAAAAGACATAACAGATGAAAAAATAGAATGTGAAATTATAGAAAATATAGAAGAAAATGTAGAATCAAATGTACAAATATCAATTTTTCAAGGTTTACCTAAAGCAGATAAAATGGAATTAATAATTCAAAAATCAGTTGAATTAGGAGCTTATGATATAAATCCAGTAGAAATGCAAAGGTGTATTGTAAAATTAGAAGATAAAGATAAAATAAAGAAAATACAAAGATGGCAAAAAATTTCAGAAGTAGCTGCAAAACAATCGGGAAGAAATATAATACCAAATATAAATAATATAATAGATTTAGAAAATGTTTGTAATTTATGCCAAAATTATGATATAGTATTAGTAGCTTATGAAAACGAAAAGGAAAATAAATTAAAATACCAAATTAAGAAAATAAAAGAAAAAATAAAATCAGATATAAAAATTGCTATTTTAATAGGACCAGAAGGTGGAATAGACGAAAAAGAAATTGAAATATTAAAAGAAATTGATAATGTAAAGATTATAACACTAGGAAAAAGAATTTTAAGAACAGAAACGGTAGCTTTAAATATGTTAAGTATATTAATGTATGAATTAGAAGATTAGGAGAGTTCAATGAAAAAAGAAAAAAATGAAAAAAATGAAAATAGAGAAAATATAAAAAAAGCTAGAAAAGAAAATAAAAATAAGACTGAAGAGAAAAATGAAAAAGAAAATAAAAAATCTAAAATTAATAAAGAAACAAAAACTGAAAATGAAACAGAAACAAAAAAATTGTCGGAAGAATTAAAAAAAAGATTAAGAAATAATTTTTTTATTGCAGTAGGTATTATAATCTATTTTGGAATATTAATTTTAGCACATGCAAAAATGAAATTAGATAGGCTTTCTTGTGATATAGAAATATTTGCTAGTGTATTTTTATTATTAGGTATATATATGCTAGAAAAATCATACAAAAAAGATAATGGAAAAGTAGCTATAAATGCTATAGAATTATTTGTTTTAGCATTTCATTCACTATCAATAACATATATAATTACATTATTAAATTATGATTTTAATAAATATTTAATAATATCTGCTGGTGTATTTTCGATATATTATATTTTAAAAGCTATAATAATATATACTAAAAATAGAAAAGAATATTTAGATAGTCTAAGCGATATTTCAGAAATTGTAAGTGAAGAAAAGCCAATTGTTAAAGAAGCAACAAAAAAACAAACAAATAAAAAGAAAAAAACATCAAAATAAAAGAGGTAAAGAAAAATGATAAAAAGTATGACTGGTTATGGAAAAGCAAATTTAGAAAAAATAGAAAGAACATATCAAATAGAAATAAAGAGTGTGAATCATAGATATTTAGATATAAGTATAAAAATGCCAAAAGCAATAAGTTACTTAGAAGAAGATATAAAAAAATGTATATCTAAAAAAATACAAAGAGGAAAAATAGACGTATTTGTAACGTTTGAGAATAATTCAGCGGAAGGCAAAAATATAAAAATAAATACAGAAATTGCCAAAATGTATATAGAACAATTAAAAAAATTAGCTGAAAGTGAAAATATATTATCAAATATTGAAGTAACAGACATATCAAAATATCCAGATGTTTTAACTATCCAAAATAATCAGGATGAGGACACTATAAAAAATGAACTTATGGAAGTAACAAAAAATGCAGTTAATCAAATTATAGAAATGAAAGAAAAAGAAGGAGAAAAAATCGCAGAAGATTTAACTAGAAGATTAGAAGAAATACAGAAAAAAATATTGGAGATATCTACATTATCTACTGGACTTATTCAAGAATATGTAGTAAAATTAAAAACAAGAGTACAAGAATTATTACAAAATCAAGAAATAGATGAAGCAAGACTGGCACAAGAAGTAGTAATATATGCTGATAAATGTTCTGTTGAAGAAGAAATTACTAGATTAAATAGTCATATATCACAATTTAAAGAATTGCTAAATTCTAATACACAAATAGGGAAAAAGCTAGATTTTATAATTCAAGAAATGAACAGAGAAACAAACACAATAGGTTCAAAAGCAAATAATTTAGAAATAACAAATGATGTAATAGATATAAAAACAGAAATAGAAAACATAAGAGAACAAGTGCAAAATATAGAATAGAAAGGATTGATTTTATGCAATTAGTAAACATAGGATTTGGAAACATCGTTTCAGCAGAAAGAATTGTAGCAATAGTTAGCCCAGAATCTGCACCAATAAAAAGAATGGTGCAAGAAGCAAAAGATAATAAAACAGCAGTTGATGCTACTTATGGAAGAAGAACAAGAGCTGTATTAATTATGGATTCAGGACATATTATTTTATCAGCAGTTCAACCAGAAACTGTAGGAGGTAGAATTGATAAAACTATTTCACAAGAAGAACTAAATAAATTAGGATCAGAGACCATTAAATAATAAATTAGCAAAGAGAATATTTTGAAAGGAAAGTGAATTAAAATGATAGTAGAGCCAAGTGTTACAAAATTATTAGAAAAAGCAAACAATAGATATGAATTAGTAATAGCAACAGCAAGAAGAGCAAGACAAATAGCTAGTGGAGCAGAACCATTAACAAATGTAAAGGAAGATTCTTCAGTTACATTAGCTGCAAATGAAATTGCAGAGGGGAAGGTAACAATATGTTAGTAATTTTATCTGGAGTATCAGGAGCAGGGAAAGATACAATAAAAAAAGAATTAATAAAAAGAATGGATAATGTTATATCATTGCCTTCGTTTACTTCTAGGAAACCAAGAGAAGGAGAAGAAGAGGGAGTACAATACCATTTTATAACAAAAAAAGAGTTTGAAGAAAAAATAAGAAATAATGAATTTTATGAATATGATTTACACCATGAAAATTATTATGGAACATCAAAAAAGTTAATGAATGAGAAAATAGCAAGTGGAAAAATAATAGTAAAAGATATAGAAGTAAATGGAACAGAAAATTTAATAAAATTATTAAAAAATGAAACAAAATTAGTAACTATATTTTTAAGAGTAGAAAAAGAAGAATTAAGAAGAAGATTAATCCAAAGAGGAGACAATTTAAGTGAAGATGAAATAAATCTAAGACTAGGTAGATTAGATTATGAAGAATCAAAAATTAATTTGTATGATTATATGATAAAAAATGATGATTTCGAAAAAACGGTCCAACTAATAATGGATATAATACAAGCAGAAAAGAAATTAGATGAAAACTAGAAATTTCTAGTTTTTTTGTTTTATTAATTGTATATTGTAATAATTATAAAAATTTGGTATACTAATCAAAAAACAAAGGAGCAAAAATGGTAGCAGAAGTAATAATAAATAGAACAGCAAAAAAATTAAATAAAACATTTGACTATAATATTCCAATAGATATAGAAGAATATATAACTGTTGGAAGTAAAGTATTAGTACCATTTGGAAATGGAAAGACACTAGAAGAGGGCTTTGTAATAAAAATAAAAGAAAAATCAGAATATGAAATAAAAGATATAGTAAAAATAGAAGATAATTTAGAAATTAAGCAAATAGAATTAGCGAGGTGGATGGCAAAAAGATATTTTTGTAATGTGACAGATTGTATAAAACTTATGCTAACTCCAGGAACAAGAACTAGAAATAAAGAAAAAAGAGTACAAAGCAAAAAAATAAATACAATATATTTAAAAAAGGATATAGAACAAATTGAGTTTGAAATACAAACTAAAAAAATAAAATCTGAAAAACAAATAAAAGTATTAGAGTTTATAAAAGATAATGAAGGTGCAACATTACAAGAAATAGAATTATTTACAGATTGTTCTAAGGCAATAGTAAATACACTTATAAAAAATGATTATTTAGAAATAGTAGAAAAAATAATTGAAAGAGACCCACTGCAAAACAAGAAAATAAGTAAAAGTGAGAAGTTAGAATTAACATTAGAACAAAAAAATGCATATGAAAGTGTTGAAAAATCTATAAATAAAAATATATATAAGACTTTTTTACTATATGGTGTAACAGGTTCTGGTAAAACAGAGATATATTTACAATTAATAGAGAAAGTAATAAAGCATGATAAAACAGCAATAGTATTAGTACCAGAAATATCATTAACACCTCAAATGCTAGAAAGATTTATATCAAGATTTGGAAAAGAAGAAATTGCAATAATACATAGTAAATTATCAATAGGTGAAAGACATGATGAATGGGAAAAGATAAGAAATGGACAAGCAAAAATAGTAATCGGGGCAAGATCAGCAATATTTGCACCAATTAAAAATTTAGGAATAATAATTATAGACGAAGAACATGATAGTTCTTATAAATCAGAAGTAACACCTAAGTATCAAGCAAAAGAAATAGCTAAATATTTAGCAAAAGAAAATAAGTGTCCACTACTTTTAGGAAGTGCTACACCTGATGTTACAACATTTTATAAAACAGAACAATTTGAGGGAGATGAAAGTAATAAAATAACATTGTTAAAATTGACAAAAAGAGCAAATAATTCTTCATTACCAGAAGTAAAAGTAATTGACTTAAAAGAAGAACTTGCAAATGGAAACAGGTCAATGCTAAGTATGGAACTATATTTTCAAATTGAAGAAAATATTAAAAATAAAAGGCAAACTATTCTATTTTTAAATAGGAGAGGTTATTCAACCTTTATAATGTGTAGGAATTGTGGATATACAGTAAAATGTAAAAATTGCAATATAAGTATGACATATCATAGTTATGAAAATAAACTAAAATGTCATTACTGTGGATATGAAGAAAAAATAGTAAGTATTTGTCCAGAATGTAAAAGTGATAAAATAAGATATTTTGGAACAGGAACACAAAGGCTAGAACAAGAAATGCATAAGCAATTTCCAAGCGCCTCTACTATAAGGATGGATGTAGATACAGTAACCAAGAAAAATTCTCATGAAGAAATTTTAAATAAATTTAAAAATGAAAATATAGATATATTAATAGGAACTCAAATGGTTGTAAAAGGACATCATTTTCCAAATGTTACTTTAGTAGGTGTTATTGCAGCAGATAGTTCGCTAAATATAGATGATTATAGAGCAAGTGAAAGAACATTTCAGATATTAACGCAAGTAGCAGGTAGAGCAGGAAGAGAAAATTTGCCAGGAAAAGTAATTATTCAAACATATAATCCGTCTGAATTTAGTATTCAAAGTGCTAGAAAGCAAGATTATGATATGTTTTACGAAACAGAAATAGCTATTAGAAAACAGTTGAAATATCCACCATTTTGCGATATAATATTAATTGGGTTTAATAGTGAAAGCGAAGAGGAAATAAAAAGGATAAGCAATTTTGTTTATGAATATTTAAATAAAAAATTAATAAATGATGAATTTAAAATATTTAAACCAATGCCTTCACCTATAGATAAGATACAAAATAGATATAGATGGCGTATAATAATAAAAGGTAGTATGAATGAAAATGCAAATCAAGTATTAAATAACTGCCTAAAGGAAATATATCAAAAAAATTTAAAATCGACAAGAATATCTATAGATATAAATCCTAATAATATGATGTAAGAGGAGGAGAAAAAATGGCAATAAGGAATATAAGACAAGAAGGAGACGAAATATTAAAGAAAAAGTCAAGAGAAATTCAAGAAATAGATGATAAATTGCAAATTTTAATAGATGATATGATAGAAACGATGCATAAATACAATGGCGTAGGATTAGCAGCAGTGCAAGTTGGAGTATTAAAAAGATTAGTTGTAATAGATATATATGATGATAATGGACCAATTGTTATGATAAACCCAGTAATTATAAAAACTAAAGGTGAACAAGAAGTAGAAGAAGGTTGCTTAAGTTTTCCTAATAAATTTGCAAAAGTGATTAGACCAACAGAAGTAACAGCAGAATATACAGATAGAGATGGAAAAAGAATGAGAGTAAAAGCAAAGGAATTATTAGCACAAGCAATATGTCATGAATTAGATCATCTTAATGGAGAATTATTTATAGAAAAGATAATTCCAGGAACTTTAGAATATGTAGAACCAGAAAAAGATTAATATATATAATTTAATTCGAAAGGAATGAAATGAATTTGAAAATAATTTTTATGGGAACACCTGATTTTGCAAAAGAAAGTTTAGAAGCGATATATAATAAAAAATATGATATTATGGCAGTTGTAACAAATCCAGACAAACCAAAAGGAAGAGGGATGAAAATGCTTCCTTCACCAGTAAAAGAATTTGCACTAGAAAAAAATCTAAAAATTTATCAGCCAGAAAAAATAAGAAAGAATGTGGAATTTATTGAAGAACTAAAAAATATGAATCCAGATGTAATATGTGTTGTAGCATATGGAAAGATATTACCTAAAGAAATATTGGAAATACCAAAACTAGGTTGTATAAATGTTCATGGCTCATTATTACCACAATATAGAGGAGCAGCTCCAATACAATGGGCAGTAATAAATGGAGATAAAGAAACAGGTGTTACTACAATGTATATGGATGAAGGAATGGACACAGGAGATATGATATTAAAAAAGAAAGTAGAAATTGGAGAAAATGAAACAACAGGAGAATTGTGGGAAAAATTATCAAAGATAGGTGGAGAACTTTTAGTAGAAACATTAGATCAAATAGAACGAGGGATTGCACCAAGAGAAAAGCAAGGGGATAATTTTACAGTAGCACCAATGTTAGATAAAAATATTGCAAAAATTGATTGGGAAAATAAAACAGCAAAAGAAATTAAAGATCTAGTAAGAGGTTTGAACCCTATAATGGGAGCATATACTTTTTTAAATGGCAAAAAAATAAAATTTTGGAGGGTAGATGTAGCAAGTTCTAAAGAAGTTTTTGTGGGTTCTAATATGGATATAATTAGAAATGGAACTGTTTTAGTATCTGATGCAAGAGATGGACTATTTATAAAAACGAAAAACGGAATATTAGAAGTTATAGAAATACAAGGAGAAAATGCAAAGAGAATGAATATTGAAGATTATTTAAGAGGAAATATGATTCAGGAATTTGAAGTATTTGAGTAATTGATACTTTTAGTGAAAATTTAGTGAAAATAGTTGTAAAAAAGTCAAAAAATTGATATACTTATAGCAAATTTAAGTATATCATTTTTGATATAAAAGGAGGAAATGTTATGGAAGAAGAAAACAAAATAAATCAAGAAAATGGAGAGGTCGTTGAATTAGAAGAAGAAATAAAAACAGAAAATGAAGGCATAAAAATTTCTAATGATGTAGTAGCAGTAATTGCAGGTGTTGCGGTATCAGAAGTTCAAGGAGTTTCTGGTATGGCAGGAGGATTTGCAGGAGGAATTTCTGAAGTATTAAGTGGAAAGAAAAATTTAGCTAAAGGAATAAAAGTAGAAATTGCAGAAAAAGATGTAAAAATAGATGTAAATATAATAGTTGAATATGGCTCAAGAATACCAGATGTAGCTTTTGAAATACAAAATAGAGTAAAAAAAGCAGTAGAAAATATGACAGGGTTAAATGTAGAAGAAGTAAATGTACATGTACAAGGTGTTAATACAGACACAATCAAAAATGAAAAAGAAGAAAATATAGAACAAAATCAAAATAATGATCAAGAGCAACAACAATAATATATAGAGAAAAAGGAGAAGTAAAATGAAAATTTTAGAAAAAATCACACTAATTATATATTCTAATATAATACTAATATTAGCAGTAATTTTAAGTTTAATAATATTTGGATGGTTAGATGCTGAACTTGTAGGAGGAATTGTTAAAGACATATTAACAGGAGAAACTTCAAGTAAAATCTTACTAGGATTAAATATAGTATTTATACTACTTTCTATTAAATGTATATTTTTTGATTCAACTTCTAAAGAGCAAACAAAGGAAAGACAAGGAGTATTATTGGAAAATGAAAGTGGAAAATTAATGATATCTAAAGAAACTATTGAAAATCTAGTTAATTCAGTGGCAAAATCTTTTGAAAATACTCAGGATGTAACAACAAGAGTAGAATTAGATAAAGATAATAATGTGAAAGTTTATGCTAATTTAATAGTAAATCCAGATGCAGTAATAAAAGATTTATCAGTAAATCTTCAAAATAAAGTAAAAGAAAAAATAAAAATGGCAACAGATTTAGAGGTTAAAGAAGTAAACATAACTGTAAAAAAAGTTGCACCAGAGCAAATAAATGAAGCATAATATAATATAGCAAGAGAAAGGAATGGTGTAAAATGAATAATTTAAAAGAGGTTTGGAATCAATATAAAGGTGCTATAATTGGTATAATTATTGCAATATTAATATTAATAACAAGATTACATGACTTAATATTAGCAATAGTAATCCTAGTTTTAGGAGCATTTATAGGAAATTATGTTCAACAAAATAAAGAAGATGTAAAAAACAAATTAAAAAAATTTATAGATAAGATGTAATTAGAAAGAGGAATAATATGAATAGATCAGCAATGAGAGAACAGGCTTTTAAACTAATATATAGTTTAGAAATTCAAAAAAGCAAAAATATAGAAGAACAAATTGAAACATATATAGAAAGTAATGAAATAACAGACAAAAATGCAATAGAATATATAAAAGATATGATATTAGGAATAGAACAAAATATTAATAATATTATAAATGAAATAGAAAAAAATTTAAAATCAGATTGGAAAATTGATAGAATTTCTAAAATTGATTTATCAATATTAAAAATTGCAATATATGAAATAGAAATAAAAAAATTGCCATATAAAGTTGTTATAAATGAAGCAGTAGAATTGGCTAAAAGATATGGCGAGGAAAGTTCAAAAAATTTTGTAAATGGTATACTAGCAAGTATTGTATCTGAAAATTTTGGACAAGAATCATAAATTTAGAAAAGGAAATGAAAATGAATTATTCTGAGATGGCAATAACAGTAACTGAATTAAATAAATATATAAAGAATAAAATAGCAGAAGATGAATATCTAAATGAGATTTTAATAAAAGGTGAAATCTCCAATTTCAAAAATCATTATACAGGACATCTATATTTTACATTAAAAGATGAAAATAGTTTAATAAAATGTATAATGTTTAAAACATATGCACAAAAACTTAATTTTATGCCTAAAGATGGAATGAAAGTTATAATTTTAGGTAGTGTATCTGTTTTTGAAAGAGATGGAGTATATCAAATATATGCTAAAGTAATGCAAGAAGATGGCTTAGGAGATTTGTATACAAAATATCAAAAATTAAAGCAAAAATTAGAAGAACAAGGACTTTTTAAGCAAGAATATAAAAAGCCAATTCCAATGTTTCCTAAAATAATAGGAGTTTTATCTTCACAAACAGGTTCTGTAATAAAAGATATTATAAATGTTTCAACAAGAAGAAATCCTAATGTATATATAAGATTATTACCAGTGCCAGTTCAAGGTGAAGGAGCAGCAGAAAAAATAGCATATGGAATAGAATATATGAATAAAAATAAATTAGCAGACATTTTGATTTTAGCAAGAGGTGGAGGATCATTAGAAGATTTATGGCCATTTAATGAAGAAATTGTAGCTCATAGTATATTTAACTCGGAGATTCCAATAATATCAGCAGTCGGGCATGAAACTGATTTTACAATAGCAGATTTCGTGTCAGATTTAAGGGCTCCAACACCTTCGGCAGCTGCTGAATTAGCAGTACCAGATATCTATGAATTAAATAAAAAAATAATATCTTATGAAGATAGACTTAGAAATTCATTAATAAAAAAAGTAGAACTTATGAGACTAAGATATGAAAAATGCATGTCAAGTGTAGTCTTTAAAGAACCTACTAGAAAGATAAATGATAACTATCTAAAAATAGATATGCATATTAAACAACTTGAAAATTTAATAAAGCAAAAATGTAAAACAGAGAAAACAAAATATATTGAATTAGTTTCAAAATTAGATGCTTTAAGTCCTTTAAAAACATTGTCAAGAGGCTATACAATAACTGAAAAAGATAATAAAATAATAAAGAGCAAAAGTAATTTGAATACAGGCGATACAATAAATCTTAAATTTATTGACGGGAATGTAATTGCAGAAGTAAAGTAAAAAGGTAGGTTAAAAAATGAAAAAAAGTTTTGAAGAACAAATAGAAAAACTAGAACAAATTGTAAAAGAACTAGAAAAAGGAGAATTAAATTTAGAAGATTCTGTATCTAAATTTGAAGAAGGTATAAAAATTTCCAAAGAATGTAATAAAGAATTAGAAAATGCAGAAAAGAAAATTACTATTTTAATAAATCAAAATGGAGAAATTTCAGAAGAAGAATTTAAAACAGAAGAATAATAAAGAAAAAGGGGATTAGTTGAAGAATGAATGATATAATGACTTTTGTGCAAAATAAATATATATATGTACCGTTTTTTTTATGGTTTGGCATACAATTATTTAAATTATTGCATGATTTAGTAAAAACAAAGAAATTTAATTTTAAAAGAATAATGGGAGCAGGAGGAATGCCTAGTTCTCATTCAGCTGTTGTAACTGGTGTTGCAACATTAATAGGAAAATATGAAGGTGTAGGAACACCTTTATTTGCACTATCATTTTTATTTGCATTTATTGTAATGTATGATGCATGTGGTGTAAGAAGAGCAGCAGGTAAACAAGCTACACTTTTAAATAAGTTGGTAGAAACGCCAGGATTATCTGGGGTTCAAGTAACAGAAAAACTCGTTGAGGTTTTAGGACACACACCTGTAGAAGTTTTTGTTGGGGCAATGATAGGAATTATAGCAGGTTTAGTAGCTTAGGGAAAAGAAATACTTTTCCCTTAAATTATTTAATGAAATATTCTAAAGTTGAGAGGAGGATTTTTTTATGACAGATATAGAAATAGCAAGAAATACAAAGTTAGAAGAAATAACAAAAATTGCAGAAAAATTAGAAATTAATGATGAATATTTAGAACAATATGGAAAATATAAAGCGAAAATAAGTGATGAAATAAATGAGAAAATAAAAGATAAAAAAAATGGTAAACTTATATTAGTGACCGCTTTAAGTCCTACACCATTAGGAGAAGGCAAAACAACTATATCAATTGCAATTGCAGATGGATTAAGAAAAATAGGTAAAAAATCTGTATTAGCATTAAGAGAACCTTCATTAGGTCCGGTTTTTGGTATTAAAGGTGGAGCGACTGGAGGAGGAAAAGTCCAGGTCGCTCCTATGGAAGATATAAATTTGCATTTTACAGGTGATATTCATGCTATAACATCAGCTAATAATCTATTATCAAGTTTAATAGATAATCATATATATTTTGGAAATGAATTAGAAATAGAAAAAGTGGTATGGAAAAGATGTGTTGACTTAAATGATAGACAACTTAGAAGTATAGAAACAGGGCTATCTGGCGAAAGTAAAATAGTTCCTCGAAAAGATGGATTTGACATTACAGTTGCTTCAGAGATAATGGCAATAGTTTGTTTAGCAGAAAATATGGAAGAATTAAAAGAGAGATTGGGAAATATCTTAATAGGATATAATAAAAAAGGAGAACCAATATATGCTAAACAATTAGATGCACAAGGAGCAATGGCTGTTTTATTAAAAGATGCAATAAAACCTAACTTAGTACAAACGTTAGAACATACACCAGCAATAATACATGGTGGACCTTTTGCAAATATTGCACATGGATGTAATAGTATAATTGCTACTAAATTAGCATTAAAATTAGCAGATTATACAATAACAGAAGCAGGGTTTGGTGCAGATTTAGGAGCAGAAAAATTTTTAGATATAAAATGTAGAAAAGCAAATTTGAAACCAGATGTTGTTGTAATTGTTGCAACAATTAAAGCAATAAAATATCATGGTGGAGTTGAAAAGGAAAATTTACAAGTTGAAAATTTAGAGGCAATAGAGAAGGGAATTGATAATTTATATAGGCATATAGAGAATATAAAAAATAAATTTGGATTAAATGTGATAGTAGCTTTAAATAGATATAATCAAGATACAGAAAAAGAAATAGAATATTTAAAAGAAAAATTAAAAGAAAAAGATGTAGAATTAAGTTTAGTTGATGGATGGGCAAAAGGTGGAGAAGGAGCAATTGATATAGCAGAGAAAATTGTAAATTTATCAACTAAAGAAACTAAACTTAACTATATGTATGGATTATCAGATTCAATAAAAGAAAAAGTAAAAAAAGTTGCTACTAAAATTTATGGAGCATATAATGTAGAATATTCAGAAGAAGCAGAAGAACAAATAAAGAAAATAGATAAATTAGGATATTCTAAATTACCTATTTGTATTGCTAAGACTCAATATTCTTTTTCAGATGATCCTAAAAATCTGGAATGTAAAGATAAATATAATATACATGTAAGAGGTGTAGAATTAAAAGCAGGAGCAGGTTTTATAGTAATTTTAGCCGGAAAAATAATGACAATGCCAGGACTTCCTAAAGTTCCAGCAGCAGAAAATATAAATATAGATGAAAAAGGTGAAATAGTAGGGATTTTTTAAAACATTATGTAGGGGGAAGATTATGAATGATAAAATAGTAATAAAAGGTGCAAAAGAACATAATTTAAAAAATATAAATTTAGAGATACCAAGAGATAAATTAGTTGTAATAACAGGATTATCAGGTTCAGGAAAATCTTCTTTAGCTTTTGATACATTATATGCAGAAGGGCAAAGAAGATATGTAGAAAGTTTATCATCTTATGCAAGACAATTTTTAGGTTTAATGGAAAAGCCAGATGTAGAAAGAATAGACGGACTTTCTCCTGCAATATCAATAGACCAAAAAACAACTTCAAAAAATCCTCGTTCAACAGTAGGGACAGTAACAGAAATTTATGACTATATCCGTTTATTATATGCAAGAATAGGAGTACCATATTGTCCAAATTGTAATAAAAAAATTGAAAAACAAACCATAGATCAAATTGTAGATAATATTATGGAATTAGAGGAAGGAACAAAAATTCAAATATTAGCACCTGTTGTAAGAGGAAGAAAAGGTGAATTTACAAAACAATTTCAAGAGTATCAAAAAGAAGGATTTGTGAGAATAAGAATTGATGGTGAAATTTATGAATTATCTGATGATATAGTTTTAGATAGAAAGAAAAAGCATTTTATAGAATTAGTAGTAGATAGATTAGTTATAAAACCAGAAATTTTAAGTAGATTAACAGAATCAGTAGAAATAGCTTTAAAGCATGCAGAACAATTAGTTTTAGTTGATATACAAGGACAAGAACCAAAATTATATAGTTGTAATTATGCTTGTCCTGATTGTGGATTTAGTTTCCCAGAATTAACACCTAGAATGTTTTCTTTTAACAATCCATTTGGTGCATGTCCTACTTGTACAGGAATAGGATATTTAATGAAAATGGATGAAGATTTAATAATACCAGACAAAAATAAAACATTATATGATGGTATTAAAGCATTTGGAGCAAGCACCATGAAAAAGGGAGATACAATGGCTAAAATGTATTTTGAAAGTTTAGCAAAACATTATGGTGTAAATATTAAAAACAAAAAAATAAAAGATATACCAAAAGATTTCATGGATAAAATTTTATATGGTACAGGAGATGAAAAAATAGATTTTGAATATGAATCAGCAGCAGGAATTAGAAAATTTAATGCACCATTTGAGGGAATTATTCCAACACTTGAAAGAAGACATAATGAAACAAAATCACAAGGAATGAGAGAATTCTATGAAATATATATGAGTAATTTACCTTGTTATACTTGTAATGGAGCAAGATTAAAAAAAGAAATATTATCAGTTAAAGTAGGAAATAAAAATATAAATGAATTAACAGATATGTCAATAAACAAGATAAAAGATTATTTAGAAAACTTAGAATTAAATAAAACAGAAGCAATGATATCAGACATGATTTTGAAAGAAATAAATCAAAGATTGCAGTTTTTAATAGATGTAGGATTAGAATATTTAACTTTATCAAGAAGTGCAGGAACATTATCTGGAGGAGAAGCACAAAGAATAAGATTAGCAACTCAAATTGGTTCTGGTTTGACAGGTGTATTATATATATTAGATGAGCCAAGTATAGGATTACACCAAAGGGACAATGATAGGTTATTAAGTACACTTAAAAAACTTAGAGATTTAGGAAATACTTTATTAGTAGTTGAGCATGATGAAGATACAATGTATGCAGCAGATCAAATTATAGATATAGGGCCAGGTGCAGGAACTCATGGTGGACAGGTAATGGCACAGCGGTACTGCACAAGAAATAATGCAAGTAAAAGAATCTATAACAGGACAATATTTAAGCAAAAGAAAGCAAATTCCAGTGCCAAAAACTAGAAGAAAACATGTAAAAAATAAAGTAATAGAAGTTATAGGTGCAACTGAAAATAATTTAAAAAACATTAGTGTTAAATTCCCATTAGGAGTATTTAATTGTGTTACAGGAGTATCAGGATCAGGAAAATCTACATTAGTAAATGAAGTATTATATAAATCAATAGCAAAAGAATTAAATGGTTCAAACGAAAAACCAGGAAAATGCAAAGGAATAAAAGGATTAGAAAATATAGACAAGATAATAAATATAGATCAATCACCAATAGGAAGAACACCTAGATCAAATCCAGCAACATATACAGGAGTTTTTGATTTGATAAGAGATATATTTTCAGAAACAGAAGAGGCAAAATTACGAGGTTATCAAAAAGGAAGATTTAGTTTTAATGTAGCAGGAGGAAGATGTGAAAGTTGTAATGGAGATGGAGTTCATAAAATAGAAATGCATTTTTTACCAGATATATATGTACCATGTGAAGTATGTAAGGGAAAGAGGTATAATAGAGAAACTTTAGAGGTAAAATATAAAGGAAAGTCAATAGCAGATGTATTAGATATGACAGTAGAAGAAGCATTAGAATTTTTTAATAAAATTCCAAAAATAAAGCAAAAAATGCAAACTTTATATGATGTGGGATTAGGGTATATAAAACTTGGACAACCATCAACTACTTTATCAGGAGGAGAAGCACAAAGAGTAAAATTAGCAACAGAACTTTCTAAAAGAGCAACAGGAAAAACATTATATATTTTAGATGAACCAACAACTGGACTTCATATTGCAGATGTTCATAAATTAGTAGATATTTTGCAAAGATTAGTAGATACAGGAAATACAATAATAGTAATAGAGCATAACTTAGATTTAATAAAAACTGCTGATTACATTATAGATTTAGGACCAGAAGGTGGAGAAAATGGAGGAGAAATCATAGCTGTTGGAACACCAGAACAAATATGTAAAAACGAAAGAAGTTATACAGGGAAATTTTTAGAAAAATATATTTAATTTTGAACTTTTGGGACGGTGTCCTTAAAGTTCATTTTTTTGAATAAAATATAAACAATTAATTATACTAAAATGGGAGTGATTTTATGTATAATTTTAGAACAGATTTAGCATCTGAAAGAAGAGATATTTATCAAAAAGCTAATAATATTGAAAATCAAATTGATGGAATAGAAAGTGAACAAGAAGATGTAGATGAAAATATAAAAATAGAAAGAGTTAAAATTACAAATGAAAATGGAGAACAAGCAATAGGAAAACCAATAGGAAATTATATTACAATAGATGTAAAAAAGTTAAAAATAGCTCAAGAAGAAGAAATAAAGAAAGCAGCAGAAGTAGTTTCAAAAGAGTTAAAAAAAATTATAGACATTCATATAAATAAACAAGATGAAATTTTAGTTGTAGGTTTGGGAAATATATATGTAACACCAGATAGTTTAGGACCAAAAGTTATAAATGAAATTGAAGTTACAAGACATATTATAAATTATTTACCACAATATGTAGAAGAAGGAACAAGAATGGTAAGTGCGATAGCTCCAGGTGTACTTGGAACCACAGGAATAGAAACTTTAGAAATATTAAAGGGAATAATTGACAATATAAACCCAAAACTCCTAATTGTAATAGATGCACTTGCATCAAGAAGTATAGAAAGAATTAGTAGTACTGTACAAATATCTGATACAGGTATCGTTCCTGGTGCAGGAGTTGGAAATAAAAGACAAGAAATAAGCAAGAGAACATTAAATTTACCAGTAATCTCGCTTGGAATTCCTACTGTTGTTGAAACAGCAGTACTTGTAAATGATAGTTTGGATTTGTTTATAACAAAACTACAAGAAGAAGCAAAATCTAATGAATATTTAAATAATTTAAAAGAAGAAGATAATTATGAGGAAATAAAAGAAGCTTTAAATCCTAAAGAATATAATTTAATAGTAACTCCAAAGGAAATAGATCAATTAATAGAAAACATGAAAGATGTAGTATCAATGGGAATTAATATGAGTCTATAAAATTTTATAAAAAATGTTGAAAAAAATAATTTGTTAATATATAATCAAATTGATGTAGAAATAGGAGGGGTAATATGGAAGTAAAAGAAGAAAAGAAATTTGAAAAAGTAAAAAAAGAGGAAAATAAGCAAGTTGGTAAAATAAAAAATAAAAAAGACTTATATTATATTATTAGTATAGTAATTGCAATATGTTTGATAGTATTAATAGCATTTGTAATACTAACATTACAACAAACACCAGAAAAATTATTAAATAATATTTTAAGTAATTTAAAAGAAGGAAAATTAGAAAAAATAAATCAATATATTAGTTATGAAGAAATATTGGGAACATCTGATTTATTGTCAAGTAAGGAATTTAATGAAGAAACTAAAAAATCATTATTTAATAAACTAGAATGGAAAATTTTAGAGGTTAAAACAGAAAAAGATAAGGCAACTATCAATTTAGAAATAACCAACAAAGATTTTAAAATAATAATTGAAAAATACATGCAAAAAGCATTATCTGCTGTGTTTAGTGGGAAAAATCTAGAAAATGATGAAATAAAAAATTATTTAGTGGAAGAAATAAATAATCAAGAGGCACAAACAATAACACAAACAAAAACGATAGAGTTTACAAAAAAAGATAATAAATGGGAAATAACAGTAAATAATGAATTAATAGATGCATTATTGCCAAATTTGCGTGAAACTGTCGATACATTAAATAATAATAAATTAATATAAAAATAAGACTGTTTAATACAAAATAATATAAATTTGTGTTAAACAGTTTATTTTTAACTATTTTGTTTTTTCTTTGGAATAAGATTTAGAATAAATAGTTCTATATAAATTACAAATATTACAATCATT
>CALXZW010000017.1 GCA_944393345.1 uncultured Clostridia bacterium | reverse complement strand
TTTTGAATAAATTTGTAGTAGAAGATTTAAGAAAAAATTTGACTCAAGAAATAGATAAGGAAAAACTAATAAACTCTATTGATAAAGGCAGTATAAATATAGAGAAAAAGAAAATAGAAAAAAGAGTTACAGACAATAAAAAAAGGATTAATGAAATTAACAAAATACTAAAAACAGCTTATGAAGATAGAGTAAACGGAATAATAGATACAAAAGAATTTGTTACATATTCAGAAAGTTATAAAAGAGAGCAAGAAGAGTTAATACAAAAAACGGAAAATTTAAATCTAAAATTACAGGACTACGAAAATACAAAAGAAAAAGAATTAATAAAATACATAAAGGAAATTGTAAGTTTTGAGGACATAGATAGAAATATAATTTTAAATTTGATCGATACTATTGAAATAATGGACAAGAATAATATAAAAATTAATTATAAGTTTACAGGAGTTGATGAAAATAAGTAAATTTCTACCAAGAAAGTGATAAAAACAGTAAATAAATTTACAAAAATGTGATAAAAACACAAATAAACATTGCGAAAATGTGATAAAAATCTGTAAAACAATTGAAAAAATGTGACAAAAGGCGTATAATTAATATAGAATTGATATATATTAGTTATTGGAGATGATTTTTTTGAAAAGATTTATATTAAATGAATTAATAAAGTGGAAAGAAAGTAAATATAGAAAACCCATAATTTTAAAAGGAGAAAGACAAATTGGAAAGACCTATATATTAAAAAAATTTGGTGAAGAAAATTATGAAGGAGTTGCATATTTCAATTTTGATCATGATGAGGATTTATACAATTTATTTAATAATACTAAAAATCCAAAAAGAATATTAGAGCAATTAGCATTTATATATGGAAAAGCGATATTACCAGGAAAAACACTAATAATTTTTGATGAAATTCAAGAATGTCCTAATGCATTAAATAGTTTAAAATATTTTCAAGAAGAGGCAAATGAATATCATATAGCTTGTGCAGGAAGTTTATTAGGAATTAGGCTATCACATACATCTTTTCCGGTAGGAAAAGTAGAGTTTTTAAATATGTATCCAATGACGTTTAGTGAATTTTTGATAGCAGATAATTGTGAGAATTTAGTAGAGTATATTAAATCAATAAAAGAAATTGAAAATATCCCTGATATATTTTTTAATCAACTAGAAGAAAAATTAAAAGCATATTTTATAATTGGTGGAATGCCAGAAGCAGTTAATGTTTGGGTAAATGAAAAAGATATGGAGCTTGTAAATAATGTTCAAGATAATATATTAAAAGCATATGAAAGTGATTTTTCTAAACATATACAAAATAGTGAAGCAAATAAAATATCTTTAATATGGAATAGTATACCATCACAATTAGCAAAAGAAAATAAAAAATTTTTATATCAAACGATAAAAGAAGGTGCAAGAGCAAGAGAATATGAGAATGCACTAAATTGGTTGAATGATGCCAACTTAATATATAAGATATATAATATAACAAAGCCTGATATGCCACTTGTTGCATATAATGA
Source organism: uncultured Clostridia bacterium (assembly GCA_944393345.1). Classification (GTDB taxonomy): domain Bacteria; phylum Bacillota; class Clostridia; order TANB77; family CAG-508; genus CAG-269. The sequence goes on along the minus strand of CALXZW010000017.1, from coordinate 16,091 downwards.
TTTAAGTTCTTTTAAGATCTATATGAATGATGTAGGATTACTAAGGAGAATGGCAAATTTAAATAGTAGAATTGTTGTAGAAGGACATAAATTATTTGAAGAATTTAAAGGAGCTTTAACAGAGAATTATATACTAAATATGTTATGCAGTATATTTGATGTAATACCAAATTATTTTACTTTTGATAGACATGAAATAGATTTTGTGATTCAACATGAAAATAAAATAATACCTATTGAGGTAAAATCAAGTAATTCAACAAACAATATTAGTTTAACTCGATATAACGAAAAATTTAATAATGACTTATCTATAAGATTTTCAATGAACAACTTAAAAAAAGATGGAAAAATTCTTAATATTCCATTATTTTTAGTAGAATATATTAAAAACTTCATATAAAGTAAAAATAATCAAAATATAAAAGTAGATAAAATCTGCTTTTAATTTTAACAAAAATCTATCACAAAAGAAATTGCGACTGGAATGCTGATGATATAGATATAATACTAGAAATATTAAAAAATAATGATGTAAAAATAACTTTTTTTATGGTTGGAGATTGGATAGATAAATTTCCAGAAGTGGTACAAAAAATTTCAAAAGAGGGGCATGAAATTGCATCACATAGTAATACACATCCTCATGTAAACAATTTGACATATGAACAAAATGTAGAAGAAATAGAAAAGTCAAATGATAAAATAGAAAAAATTACTGGAAGCAGAACAAAATTATATAGAGCTCCTTATGGAGAATATAATAATACAGTAATAAAATCAGCAACAGATAAAGGTTATTTTCCTATACAATGGAATTTAGATACTTTAGATTATACAGGTATTACAGGTGAAGAGATGTGGAATAGAATAAAGGATAAAATAAAAGCAGGAGATATTGTATTAAGTCATAATGGAACTAAAAATACTGCTAAAAGTTTAGATATGTTAATAAAAAATATTAAACAAAAAGGATTAAAAGTAGTAACCGTTTCTGAACTTATATATAAAGAAAATTATACAATAAATGTTAACGGAACACAAATTAAAGATAAGTAATGTATAATTTTACCAAAAGGGGAAATAATATAAAATATAAAAGATAAAGGGGATATGCGAATGTCTTTTATTGGTGTGTTATCAGATAATAAAACTTTTGAAAATATAAAATCGAAGATTTTAGAAAACTCTGAAGGTAATAAAATGAATATATTGAGCATAAACTTAAAAAGTATTGAAAATATAAGAAATATAAAATTTGAATGTATAATAATAGATTGTGAATTAGAAAAATTTAAAGATTATTATAATACATTAGAAAAATTATACCAAAATGCTAAATTTATAATATTAAATACAGATTATAATAAAAAGTATAATACATTAAAAAAGAGTAATAAAAATATTATAACTTATGGACTAAATCATAAAGCAGATATAACAGTATCTAGTATAACTGATAATGATATTTTAATTTATATACAAAAAAATATAGAAAATATTAAAGAAAATGTCATAGAAATACAGGAAAAAAGAATAGAAAAAAAAGGAGAAACAAATTTAATAATTTATTCAATATTTTTATTATATAATGAAAAAATAATCTCTGAAATATAGGAAAAATATGACTTTTTTAATAAAAATTAACTTCTTATGTAGACAAAACCAAAAAAATGGTGTATAATATAATCTGTAAGTTAAGTGAGCGTAAAGAAAAAAATACAATTGATAAAATAAAAAAATAGGGAGGAAAAGAAATTGGATACAAATTATTTAGAAAACAACTACTTAACATTAGTAGGAAAAGTTACAGGAGAAAAAAGATTTAGCCATGAAATATATGGAGAAAGCTTTTATTCATTTAATTTATCAATACCACGTTTGAGTGGAAATAGTGATATTATACCAATAACAATATCAGAAAGGCTTATAAAAGAAGATACTTTGCAAGAAGGCAAAAAATTAGTAATAAAAGGTCAATTTAGATCATATAATAGTTATCAAAATGAAAAAAATAGACTAATATTAACAGTTTTTGCTAAAGACATTGTAGAAGTAAATGAGACTGAGAATGAAGAAGAAAATGACATTGCAAGAAAAGACATTATAACAAATGAAGTTGTTTTAATAGGTTATATTTGTAAAAAACCTATATACAGACAAACACCATTTGGTAGAGAAATAGCAGATGTTTTACTTGCAGTAAATAGATCATATAATAAATCAGACTATATACCATGTATAGCTTGGGGAAGAAATGCAAGATTTTGCCAAAATTTAGAAGTTGGAAGTCAAGTAAAAGTTGTAGGTAGAGTACAATCTAGAAGTTATGAAAAGAAATATGAAGATGGAACATCAGAAACAAGAGTTGCTTATGAAGTTTCTATTGGAAGTTTAGAAGTAATAGAAGAAAAAAACAATGAAAATGAAGAAGCACAAGAAAATAAAGAAGCAGTATAAATGAACAAAAAATTAAAAATAAAAAGTTATGAAAGTATAGTCTTTTATAACTTTTTTTGATATAATAAACAAAAATTTTGAAAGGAAGGCAAAAGAAAAGTATGAATAAAAAAATAAGCAATAAAGTTATATTTTCTATTTTAGCAGTTATATTGATAGTAATATTTTGCATATCAATAACACCAGTAACTTTACAAAATGATACATTTTATACAATAAAAGTAGGAGAACATATAGCAAAATATGGAATAGATAATCAAGATCCTTTTTCATGGCATCAAGATTTAGCATATACATATCCTCATTGGGGATATGATTTAATAACATATTATATATATTCTGCTTTTGGTATGACAGGAATTTATATTACTACCTGTATTTTATCTTGTATATTAGGACTAGCAATTTATTTAACAAATACAAAATTAATAAAAAATCCAGTAACATCTTTTATTATAACAATAGGGGCAATGTATTTGATACAAGATTATATTGCCGCTAGAGCACAACTACCTAGTTTTATTTTATTTGTGCTTACAATATATTTTATAGAAATGTTTCTTTCAACAAAAAATAAAAGATATGCATTAGGATTAGTAGCAATCCCTATAATTCTTGCAAACACACATGTTGCTGTATTTCCATTTTATTTTGTATTATATCTACCATATATAGCAGAATATATTATTGCAGTTTTAGGGGATATAATTCTATATCATAAATTCAAAATATTAAGAGTAAAAAAATCTATTAAAAAATTAGAAAAAAAAGAAAATATAGAGAAATTAATGCTTAAAAAAGAACAATTAGAAAATTTAGAAAAAAGAGTAGAAAGAATAAAAGCAAAAAGAGAAGAACAATTAAAAAATCCATATAAAATAAAAATTAGTAAAAATAGTAATGTGAAATGCTTAATATTAATAATGATAATTTGTATATTTACTGGATTTCTAACTCCAATTGGAACAACACCATACACATATTTAGCAAAAACTATGGAAGGAAATACTATGCAAAATATAAATGAACATCAACCAATGACATTATCAAATGAAACAGAAGTTATGGCTACATTAATAATATTTTTAGCAATATTAATATTTACCAAAACAAAAATAAGATTATGCGATTTATTTATGATAGGTGGATTATTGTATTTAATGTTAACATCTAAAAGGCAATTATCAATTTTTGCTATAGTAGGAGCAATAATACTAAATAGATTAATAGCTAATTTAATACAGATATATGATGAAGAAATGAAAGAAAATATGTTAAAATTCGTAACAAAAATAATACCAATATTATTTATTAGTATTATAATGTTAATTTTTAGTTATGATATGATTAAAGATAAAGTAGATGATAAATATATAGATGAAACATCATATCCGGTTTCAGCTTGTGATTATATACTAGAAAACATAGATTTAGGAAAAGCAAAATTTTATAATGAGTATAATTATGGAAGTTATATGTTATTCAGAGGAATACCAGTTTTTATAGATTCAAGAGCAGATTTATATGCACCTGAATTTAGTGGAAAATCAGAGGATATTTTTAGTGATTTTATTGATACATCAAATATTGGAACATTTTATGAAGATACTTTTGAAAAATATGGAATCACACATGTAATAACTTATGAAGATTCGAAAACCAATATGATAATAACTAAAAGTAAAGATTCAAATTATAAAGAATTATATTCAGATGATTATTTTGTAATATATGAAAGATTAAATGTAGAAAAATAATATTCATAAATTAGGAAGGGTATAAACTAAATGAAAGAATATATAGTAAATAATGAGAATGTAAATAAAAGAATAGACTTATATTTGTCAAGTATTAATGACGAATTATCAAGAGTAGCAATTCAGAGATTAATAGATAAAGAAAAAGTATTAGTGAATGGTAAAAAAATAAAACACTCATATAAAGTTCAAGAAAATGACAATATAATATTAGAGGAAGAAATACCACAAGAAATAGAGTTAAAAGCACAAGATATACCAATAGAAATTATTTATGAAGATAATGATATAATTGTTGTAAATAAACCTAAAGGTTTGGTTGTGCATCCAGCAAATGGAAATCCAGATGGAACTTTAGTAAATGCGATTATGGCAATTTGCAAAGATTCATTATCTGGAATAGGAGGAGAAATAAGACCAGGAATTGTTCATAGATTAGATAAAGATACATCAGGAATATTAATAATTGCTAAAAATGATAAAGCACATATAAATTTGAGTGAACAAATAAAAAATCATAAAGTTAAAAAAACATATATAGCAATAGTTAGAGGAATTGTTAAAGAAAACGAAGCAACAATAAATATGCCGATAGGAAGAAGCACTAAAGATAGAAAAAAAATGGCGGTTGTAAAAAACGGAAAAGAAGCGATAACACATTTTAGAGTATTAAGAAGAAATGAAAAAGAAAATATTTCTGTGTTAGAGGTAAATATAGAAACAGGTAGAACACATCAAATAAGAGTACATTTAACTGAAATTGGTTATCCAATAATAGGTGATACAACATATTCTAGTGGAAAAAATAAATGGGGAATAAAAGGACAATGTTTGCATAGTAAATCTATAGAATTTAAACATCCAGTTACAGGAAAAATAATGTTTTTAGAAGCGCCTATACCAGAATATATGAAAGAATTAATGCAATAAGGTGGGAAAATAAAATGGAAGAAATTAGGCTACAAAAATATATGGCAGATTGTGGAATAGCTTCAAGAAGAAAATCAGAGGAATTAATAAAACAAGGAAAAGTAACTGTAAACGGTAAAGTAATAAAAGAATTAGGAACAAAAATAAATCCTAATATTGATATTATAGAATATGATGGAACCAAAATGATTTTCGAAAAAGATTATGTATATATATTATTAAATAAGCCCATTGGTTATGTTACCACTGTAAAAGATCAATTTAACAGAGATTCTGTATTAGATTTAATAAAGTCAAACAGAAGATTAGTTCCTGTTGGAAGATTAGATATGTATACATCAGGAGCTTTGATTTTAACAAATGATGGAGAGTTTGTGTATAAGGTAACACATCCAAAACATGAAATAGAAAAAACATATACAGTAACTTTAAAAGGTATTATAACAAATGAAGCAGTAGAAAATTTAAAAAATGGTGTTAAAATAGAAGATTATGTGACAAAACCTGCAAAATTAAAAATATTAAAAACAGATGAAGAAAAAAATATTTCTAGATTAGAAATAACAATACATGAAGGTAAAAATAGACAAGTTAGAAAAATGTGTGAAACAGTCGGATATAAAGTTTTAGCATTGCATAGAAGTAAAATTGCAGGAATAGGAGTAAAAGATATTGAATTAGGAAAATGGAGATATTTAAAAGATTATGAAGTAGAAAAAATACTAAAAGGTTAAGAAGGTATTGAAAAAATTATTTTTTAAATATATAATTAAGCAAACTTAAGAAAAAGGAGAAAATATACAAATGAATGCATTAAAATTTAAACCAGAAGGCTGGAATAATGAAATTACAAAAATAGATAATATAAACAACTTTATGGGAGAAGACAAAGTCTTACAAGGTCTTGTAAAAAGTTGTGATAGTAATTATAATTTATATGTAAATTTAGATAATGGTTTAACAGGAATAATGCCAAGAGAAGAAATCGAAGCAATAAATTTACAAAAAGATAATTTACCTAAAGAAAAAATATGTACAGGAAAAGTAAATAAATTTATTCAGTTTAAGATAAAAAAAGTAAAAGATGAAAAAAGCGTAATAATATCCAGAAAAGAAGTTCAACAAGATGCGCTGCAATGGGTAAAGAACGACTTAAAAGTAGGAGATAAAGTAGATGGAATAGTAAAAAGCATCAAGAATTATGGAGCCTTTATAGAAATTGGAGGAGGGATTGTTGGACTTGCACATATAGAAGATTTATCTGTAGCAAGAATACAAACACCTTATGAAAGATTAAAAATTGGACAAAAATTAAATATTATGGTAAAATCAATAGATAAAGACAAAGGAAAAGTAATATTGTCATATAAAGAATTACTAGGTTCATGGGAAGAAAATGTTAGGGAATTTACTCAAGGTATGAAAACACAAGGGATAGTACGAGAAACTGAAAAAAATAAAAATGGTATTTTTATAGAGTTAAAACCTAACTTAGTAGGAATGGCAGAATATCAAGAAGGATTGGAATATGGTAAAAAAGTAAAAGTGTACATAAGAAAAATTGATAAAGAAAAAAAGAAAGTCAAATTAGATATTATTAATTAAGTTTTATAATTTTAAATTATAGAAATTTCTAAATTTAAGGAGGAATGAAGAATGGTTGAAGATAACCAAATTAAAGCACAAGTATCACCATTTGCCATAAGAGAAGGAGAAATAAAAACTTTTGATGGTAAAGATGGATATGTGTCAATGAACCAAATAGTACATAAGATAGATATAGGTCATATAACAGACATTCATTTTGCAATTTTAGATTTAATAAATGAATTTGAATTTATGACTTCAAGACAAATTTATCAAATGCTTCAAATAAAAGGTATTGACCCAAAATCTCAAGATAAATTGAATAATAAGTTAGAACAACTTATTAAATGCAAAATTTTAACAAGATACTTTTTCGATTCTGATGAAGGAAAAGGAATATATAGAATCTATTGTCTAGAAAAAATGGGGAAATATTTATTAGCTTCAAAAGAAATAGAAACTAAATGGCAACAATCAGATAATACCAAACCTGTAGCTATGATAAAGAAAAGATTAGCAGGAAATCAAACTATAATAGCATATTTAAGAAAAGTTAAAGCTTTTGATAGTTATATAGTAAAACCTGCTATAACTGCTAAGACATTGGGAAAAGTTTTTAAAGCTACTGGAGGAGCAGTAAAACTTACTAAAAACAATAAATCAATTCAATTTTTATTTGAAGTAATAAGACGTGAAAGTGAATGGCAAAAAAAATTAATAGAAAAAATGGCATTCTATAAAGATTTTTATGAAAATTTTGTACCAGGTGATTCAGGATTTGCAAGTATGCCACAATTAATTTTTGTATGTGAAGATGAAAAAAATATGGCAGAAACATTTAAAGAAATAGTAAAAAATCAAATGGAAATTTCACAAATAAAATTATATTTTACAACTGATTTAAGACAAAATGAAGAAACTTTAGAAAATACATTAGTAGAGTTTAAATTAATAGATGGAAAATATAGAATGGAAAATATAGAGCTAAAATTATTAGGAATGTAATTTTTTACATTCCTAATATTTCTTTAGCTCTTTTCACATCTTGATTAGTGGCAGTTCGAGTACCATCTAATTCGTATTTTAATCCTAATTTCAACCATTTGTGTTTACCTAAATCATGATAAGGTAAAATTTCTACTTTTTCTACATTTTTTAGTGTAGATAAAAATTTTTTTAGTTTTAGTAAATCTTCTTTATTGTCTGTATAGCCGGGAATCAAAACTTGTCTTATCCACATAGGAATATTATTATCACTTAAATATTTAGCAAATTCTAATTCCAATTTATTTGAAAATCCTACTAAATCTTTACATTTTTCATCATCAATATGTTTTATATCTAATAATATTAAATCAGTTAAATTCAAAAGTTTTTTTATATCATCAGTTAAAGAAACCATACCAGAAGTATCTATACAAGTATGAATTCCTTTTTCTTTTAGTTTTGTAAAAAGTTGTATTAAAAAATGTACTTGCAATAAAGGCTCTCCACCAGTTATAGTAACTCCACCATTTGGATAAATATAATTTTTATATCTCATTATTTTATTAAAGATGTCATCTAATGAAGCATAATTTCCATCTTTCATATCCCAGGTATCTCTATTATGACAATATTTACATTTTAAATGGCATCCTTGCATAAAAAGTACAAACCTAATGCCAGGTCCATCAACAGTTCCAAAAGATTCTATTGAATGAACCTTAGCATAATATTTTAAATCATAGTCCATAATCTTTTCCTTTATATTTTTTCGTGAATTGTTCTATTAATTACATCTAATTGTTGTTCTCTAGTTAATTTTGTAAAGTGTACAGCATATCCAGATACTCTAATTGTAAGTTGAGGATATTTTTCAGGATGTTCCATAGCATCTTCTAATAATTTTCTATCAAACACATTAACGTTTATATGATGTCCTGTTTGTGCAAAATAACCATCTAACATATTTACTAAATTATTAACTCTTTCATCATCACTTTTTCCCAGTGTTCCAGGAGTTATAGAGAAAGTATATGAAATACCATCTTCAGCAAAATCGAAAGGTAATTTTGCTATTGAATTCATTACTGCTAATGCACCATTTGTATCTCTACCATGTAATGGATTAGCACCTGGCCCAAAAGGACTACCTTCTTTTCTTCCATCTGGAGTATTACCTGTAGCTTTACCATAAACGACATTTGATGTAATTGTTAAAATTGATAATGTGTGTTTCGAATTTCTGTAAGTTTGATATTTTTTTAATTTATTTAAGAAAGTTTTAACGATTTCTACTGCTATTGAATCCACTCTATCATCATCATTTCCGAATTTAGGAAAATCTCCTTCTATTTGGTAATCAACAGCTAAACCTTCTTGATTTCTAATTACTTTTACCTTTGCATATTTTATAGCAGATAAAGAGTCTGCTACAACTGATAAACCAGCAATTCCACAAGCCATAGTTCTTAAAATTTCTTTATCATGTAAAGCCATTTCTATTGCTTCGTAAGAATATTTATCATGCATAAAATGAATAATATTTAATGCTTTTATATATATTTTTGCAACATAATCCATCATTTGATCAAACTTTTTCATAACTTCATCATAATCTAGATAATCAGAAGTTATTGGTTCAAATTCAGGAGTGACTTGTTTAAATGTTTTTTCATCTTTTCCACCATTAATTGCATAAAGTAAAGTTTTAGCTAAGTTTGCTCTTGCACCAAAAAATTGCATTTGTTTTCCGATTTTCATAGGAGAAACACAACAAGCTATTCCATAGTCATCTCCTAAAGTTATTCTCATTAAATCATCATTTTCATATTGAATAGATGAAGTTTTTATTGATAAGTTTGTAGTATATCTTTTAAAATTTTCAGGTAATCTAGTTGACCAAAGGACAGTTAAATTAGGTTCAGGAGCAGGCCCTAAATTTTCCAAAGTATGAAGCATTCTATATGAATTTTTAGTTACTAATGTTCTACCGTCAATTCCCATACCACCAATACTTTCAGTAACCCAAACAGGATCACCGCTAAATAATTCATTGTATTCAGGTGTTCTTAAAAATCTAACTAATCTTAATTTCATTACAAAATGATCCATAATTTCTTGTGCTTCTGCTTCTGTTATAGATCCATTTTTTAAATCTCTTTCAAAATAGATATCTAAAAATGTAGAAGTTCTACCAAGACTCATTGCAGCACCATTTTGATCTTTTATAGCAGCTAAATATCCAAAATAAAGCCATTGAACAGCTTCTTTACTATTAGTAGCAGGTTTTGATATGTCAAAGCCATATTTTAAAGCCATTTCTTTTAAAGAATTTAAAGCTGAAATTTGTTCACTTGTTTCTTCTCTTTGACGAATAATTTCTTCTGTTAATTCATTCATATTTAGATTTGCCAAATCTTTCTTCTTTTCTTCAATTAAAATATCAACACCATATAAAGCAATCCTTCTATAGTCTCCAATAATTCTTCCTCTACCATATCCATCTGGAAGACCTGTTATCAAATGAGAGCTTCTAGCAGCTCTAATATCAGGTGTATATGCACTAAAAACACCATCATTGTGAGTTTTTCTATATTTATGAAAAATTTCTTCTACTTCTGGATCAACTTTTCTTCCATATGCTTCACAAGATTTTTCTACAATTCTAATTCCACCAAAAGGCATTATTGCTCTTTTTAAAGGTTTATTTGTTTGTAAACCTACAATTGTTTCTAAATCTTTGTCTATATATCCAGCATCATGAGCAGAAATTGTAGAAACTGTTTTAGTATCTATATCTAAAACTCCGCCTTCTGAATTATGTTCTTGTTTGTATAAATCCAATACTTTGTCCCATAATTTTTTTGTTTTTTCTGTGCAAACTGCTAAGAAACTAGAGTTACCTTCATAAGGTGTATAGTTTTTTTGAATAAAATCTCTTACATTTATTTCTGTTTGCCAATCACCTTTTTCAAATCCTTTCCATTGTTCAAAATTCATAAAAAAACCTCCATTCAAAGTATATATTTTATTATATTTTTAGTATTGACAATTTTGCCAAAATTTATAATAACATAGCTACAAAAGTAATGCAACAAAAATTTAAAAATAAAATGAATATATTATAAATTTTAATAATAGAAATATACCATACAATTAAAAAAAATACTGTTGTCATTGCAACAGTATTTGATATAATATAAATTAATTATTTTCAGCAATAGTTTTTGCTACATTGTAAATAAGTTTTTGTTTTTCTGGTGAACAAGATCTTAATAAATCAGCGAATTCCTGTGTAAGATAATTTGTAGAATTACTTGAAGCACCATTTAATATGTATCCCTCTGAAACATCTAATAATCTACAAAGTTGATTTAATCTTTTTAAATTAATATGAGAATTACCTCTTTCAACTCTACTTAAAAAAGCAACAGATATATCTATTTTTTCTGCTAAATCTTCTTGAGTTAAATTTTTAGCTAGTCTAGCTTGTTTTATTCTTTGACCAATAATTGTATAATCTAAAGCCATTTTAATCACCTTCCTATTCTAACGATATTAATATAGCATTTTATGGTTTAAATTTACAGGAACTATTTTATATATTTTTAACTAATAGGTTAATAATGAAAATATATAAAAAAGGTGTAAAAAACAGAAAAAATAAGAAAAATGTCGAAAATGAGACAAAAAATAAAGTAAAAAGTAACAAAAATCTAAATTATTTTAGAAAAAATAAGCAAATTAGTCAAAATTATGTATACATAATTTGATTTTTGGCAAAATATATAGTATAATAGATATTAGTCGCGTTAAAAAACAAGACAAAAGGAGAGTGAAAATATATTTTAAGGAAAAAACTAAAATTTTATACAAAAGAAATTTTTAAGTTTTTAAACTTTATAATAATAGCTTTATGTTTTATAATCGCGATAATCTTAATTAAATATAAGCCAATGTATAAAGTAAGCATTTCTGGCGAAGAAGTAGGGTATATAAAAGACAAAGAAAATTTAGAAAAAAAAGTAAAACAAGATATAATATCAAATACTGGAAAAAATGTTGATTTTATTGATATACAAACTACTCCAGAATATGAATTAAAACTTGCAGATAGAACACTTAAGACAAACGAAGAAAAAATAAGTAACATACTACAAGAAAATACAAAGGTAACATACAAATATTATGAAGTAGCATTAAATGATAAAGTAACAGAGTTAGTTGATACAGTTGAAGATGCAGAACAATTAGTAAATCAAATAAAAGAAGAAAATGAAAATCAAGGACTAAATTTATCTATTGTTGAAAAATACACTACAAATTTAGAAGAGGTTAAAACAACGAATATACAGATAGCAAAAACGACAATACAAGAAAAAGTAGAAACACAACTTAAAGAAGAAAAAGAACAAGAGGAATATGAAGAATGGTATAATTCTTTACCTACAATCAATGGAATAAAATTAGCCGTAACACCAATATCAGGTATTATAACATCAAGATATGGTGTGAATAGTAGAATAAGAGTATCAACGCATACAGGATTAGATATTGCAGCAACTACTGGAACACCTATAAAAGTAGTAGCAGATGGTACAGTGACATTTGCCAAATATAATGGTTCATACGGAAATCTAGTAAAAATAGACCATGGTGAAGGTGTTGAAACATGGTATGGCCATACAAGTAAAATGTATGTAACAGTTGGACAAAAAGTAAAAGCAGGAGATATAATAGCAGCAGTTGGAAGCACCGGAAATTCAACAGGACCGCATTTACATTTAGAAATAAGAATAAACGGAGAACATGTAAATCCACAAGATTATTTATATAATTAATGTATTTTACAAAAATTTAAAATATAGGGGAATGATGAAGATGACAAACCAACAAAAAGAATTTAGAAATCAATATATTATAAGAGGAATAAATGGAAATGCTGTTAATAAAGAAGATGAAATTATCGAAATAGCTAAAAAGATTTATTATAGTGATAATTTTAATTCAGGACAAAGAAAGTTAGAAAATGAGGTTGCAAAGGAATTAGAAATATCACCAACTGAAATAAGTAGAATATTAAGTAAAACCTTAGGAAATAATTCTCTTGAAGAATATGTATACCAGATGTCATTAGAAAAAGATTTTCTAGAACATTAATTTATATTTTAGAAACATTTAAATGTCAATATAAAAACAAAAATTTTTATATTGACAATTTTTTTTTATAATATATAATATGAGTGGATAAACTAATGAAAAGGAGGAATTTTATGTCTGAAATAAACTATGAAGAAGAACAAAAAGTAAAACAAATGATAGATAGTTTAGTTGAAAGAGCAAAAAAAGCATCTAAAGAATACCTAAAATTAGATCAACAAACAGTAGATAATATAACAAAAGCAATGTCTATGGCTGGATTAGAACATCACATGGAATTAGCTAAAATGGCTGTAGAAGAGACTAAAAGAGGAATTTATGAAGATAAAATAACTAAAAATATGTTTGCAACAGAATATATTTATCATAGTATTAAATATGAAAAAACAGTTGGGATTATAAGAGAAAATGATGAAGAAGGATATGTTGAAATAGCAGAACCAGTCGGGATTATTGCTGGTGTAACACCTGTCACAAACCCTACTTCTACAACTATGTTTAAATCTATAATCGCCGCAAAAACAAGAAATGTAATAATATTTGGGTTTCACCCATCAGCACAAAAATCAAGTAGTACAGCAGCAAGGATTTTAAAAGAAGCAGCAGTAAAAGCAGGAGCACCAGAAGATTGTATTTTATGGATTGAAGAACCAAGTGTTTTGGCAACAAAATTATTAATGAATCATCCTGATGTTAATTTAATATTAGCAACAGGTGGAACAGGAATGGTAAAAAGTGCTTATTCTTGTGGAAAACCTGCAATAGGTGTTGGACCTGGAAATGTACCTTGCTATATTGATAAAACTGCTAAATTAGAAACATCAGTAAATGATTTAGTATTATCAAAAGCTTTTGATAATGGAATGATATGTGCATCGGAACAAGCAGTTTTGGTAGATAAAGAAATTTATAAAAAATTTGAAGAACTAATGAGAAATGCAGGATGTTATTTTGTTAATCCAGAAGAAAAACAAAAGTTAGTTAATAGTATGTTTGAAAAAACACAAGAATATGGATATAAATTAAAATCTCATGTACCAGGTCAAAGTCCATTTGTAATAGCAAAAGAAGCGGGTTTTGAAATACCAGAAGATACTAAGGTATTAGTGGTATATGAAGAAGGAATAGGAGAAGAATATCCTTTTTCTAAAGAGAAATTAAGTCCAGTTCTAACATATTATATTGTAGAAGATGAAATAGAAGGAATATCTAAAGCAGAAAAATTACTAGAATTTGGTGGATTGGGACATTCAGCAGTAATACATTCAGAAAATAAAGAAACAATATTAAAATTTTCAAAAACAATGAAAGCGGGAAGAATAATTGTAAATTCTCCATCAACTCATGGAGCAATAGGTGATATATATAATACAAATATGCCGTCATTAACTTTAGGGTGTGGATCATTTGGAGGTAATTCGACAACAGCCAATGTATCATCTGTAAATTTAATTAATATTAAAAGAGTTGCGAAAAGGAGAGTTAATATGCAATGGTTCAAAGTCCCAGAAAAAATATATTTTGAAGCGGGTTCAATCCAATATTTAGAAAAAATGCCAGATATAGAAAGAGCTTTTATTGTAACTGATGAAAGTATGATAAAATTAGGATATGTAGATAAAATTTTATATCATTTACGAAATAGACAACATTATGTACATTCAGAAATATTTAGTGAAGTAGAATCAGATCCTTCATTTGAAACTATAAAAAAAGGTGTAAAAGCAATGCAAAACTTTAATCCTGATGTAATAATTGCAATAGGTGGAGGAAGTCCAATAGATGCAGCAAAAGGAATGTGGCTATTTTATGAACACCCAGATGCAGATGTTGAAGGATTAAAATTAAAATTTATGGATATAAGGAAAAGAACATATAAATTTCCAAAATTAGGAACAAAATGTAAAATGGTAGCAATACCAACTACTTCTGGAACTGGCTCAGAAGTTACTTCTTTTGCAGTTATAACAGATAAAGAAAAAAATAAAAAGTATCCATTAGCAGATTATGAATTAACACCAGATGTAGCAATAGTAGATCCAAATTTAGTTATGAGTTTACCAAAATCTATTACAGCAGATACAGGTATGGATGTTTTAACACATGCTATAGAGGCTTATGTATCAAATATGGCATCAGATTATACAGATGGCTTAGCAGAAAAAGCAGTGGAATTAGTATTTGAATATCTTGAAAGAGCATATAACAATGGAAATGACAAATTAGCAAGAGAAAAAATGCATAATGCAAGTACAATAGCAGGTATGGCATTTACAAATGCATTTCTAGGTATAAATCATTCATTAGCACATAAAATAGGAGGAGAGTTTCATTTGCCACATGGAAGAATAAATGCAATTCTTTTACCTTATGTTATAAAATATAATAGTTCAAAACCATCAAAATTTGTATCATTCCCTAAATATGAATATTTTATTGCTGATGAAAAATATTATCAATTAGCAAAAAAATTGGATTAAAATCTGAGAATAAAGAAGATGGAATAGAAAACTTAATAAATGCAATAAACGAATTAAATCATAAATTAAATATACCAAAGTCATTCAAAGAAGCGGGAATAGATGAACAAGAATTTTTATCAAAGGTAGATATGTTAGCAGATAGAAGTTTTGAAGATCAATGTACAACAGCAAATCCAAGAGTTCCATTGGTAACAGAATTGAAACAAATTTTATTGGATAGTTATTATGGTTAAAATAAAAGTTCTAAAGTTTTAATTAATCAATTAAAATTTTAGGGCTTTTTAGTTAGAATAAAAAATCATTTATGTTCTAGAACCTAAACCAGCGTACACATTTTATGTAAAGAAAACATAAAATATAGCAAATAAATATGAAAGGTGGTAAGAAAAATGAGTAAGTACATAATAAAAGGAGGAAATAAAGCAGAAGGAGAAGTAGAAATATCAGGTTCCAAAAATGCATCATTACCTATAATAGCAGCAACAATATTAAATGCTGGAAAAACAACATTGTACAATGTTCCAGATATTCATGACACACAAATGATGTTTGAAATTTTAAAGAAAATAGGAGGAGATGTAACAAAAAAATCGAATAAAGTAATAATAGATACAAGTAAAATAGAAAAGTATGAGATACCAGAAGATTTAATGAGACAGATGAGGTCTTCAGTAATATTTGCAGGAGCATTGTTAGGTAAATATAGAGAAGCAGTATTTTCATATCCAGG
>CALXZW010000016.1 GCA_944393345.1 uncultured Clostridia bacterium | reverse complement strand
AATAGTATTACAGTGCTATAAATAGGAATTATTGATTTCCAACCTTTTTCGCCAGCTTTAGTAAAAATTTTCCACATGGCTATTATTTCTATTATTATCATACATAATGAAAACAATAAAATAAACATAAAGAACACACCTAATGCTCCAATTGTAGTAGCCATAGCAAAATCGGACACATCAGAGCTCCTAGCATATTGTGAAATATCATAAGTAGAATAATATCTCATAAAAATTTCCCCTTTCTTTTTATTTTATAATTTAATTTTGACATTTTTCGATAAAAAAGTCAATATAAAATTTATAAAAATCATTGTATAAAAAAAATTCATTTGATATAATCTAGTTATTCTAAAAACATTACTAAAGGAGGAAGTGTAATGGAAGAAAAATGCAAATGTGGAAATATACAAAAAGATACTTTTTTTGAAGGACTATTAAATACATATTTACCAGAAAAAGATAATTTAATACAAATGTTAAATGAAATACAAGAACATTATGGGTATGTTCCTATGTGGACCCAAAAAGAATTGTCTAATTATTTAAATGTACCTATGGCAGAAATATATGGAGTAGTAACTTTTTATTCAAGGTTTTCATTAAAACCAAAGGGAAAATATAATATTTCTGTATGCTTAGGAACAGCTTGTTTTGTAAAAGGTTCTCAAAAAATAATGGATAGATTACAAGAAAGATTAGGAATAAAACAAGGGGAAACTACTAAAGATGGTATGTTTTCAATAGAGGAAACAAGATGCGTTGGGGCATGTGGATTGGCACCAGTATTTACAATAAATGGTGAAGTTTATGGAAAAGCAACTGTACAAAAATTAGATCAAGTTTTAGATGAATTGATAAAAAATAAAGATAACTAATTTTATATTTAAAATTCACTAAAAATTAAAGGAGGTAAAGGATGAAAACTTTACAAGAAATTCAAAAAATAAGAGAAGAAAAAAAGAAAGAATTAGAATTAAGAGTTAACACAAAGGCAGATACAAGAGAAAAACATATTTTAGTTTGTAATGGAACCGGATGTACATCATCTAAAGCACCAAAAATTATAGAAAATTTTAAAAAAATAGTAAAAGAAAAAAATATAAATAATGTTAGAGTAATAAAAACAGGTTGTTTTGGACTATGTGCTAAAGGGCCAATAGTTATAATAAGACCTGAAGATACTTTTTATGCTATGGTAAGTCCAGAAGATTGTGAAGAAATAATTCAATCACATATCATAGAAGGAAAAGTAGTAGAAAGATTATTAGCAAAAGATATAAATGGTAGTAAAGTAAAAAGTTTAGATGAATTATCTTTTTACAAAAAACAAAAGAGAATAGCATTAAAGAATTGTGGTGTCATAAATCCAGAAGATATAGATGAATATATTGCTTTTGATGGTTATAGAGCTTTAGCAAGAGTTCTAAATGAAATGTCTCAGGATGAAGTTATTGATATAATAAAAAAATCAGGTTTAAGAGGACGTGGAGGAGCAGGATTTCCAACAGGGAAAAAATGGGAACTAACTAAGCAATCAGAAGAAAATCAAAAATATGTAGTATGCAATGCAGATGAAGGAGATCCAGGAGCATTTATGGATAGAAGTATATTAGAAGGAGATCCACATGCTATATTGGAAGCAATGGCTATAGCAGGATATTGTATAGGTGCAAATCAAGGATTTATTTATGTAAGAGCTGAATATCCAATAGCAGTTGAAAGATTAAAAATAGCTATTAAGCAAGCAGAAGAATATGGAATTCTTGGTGACAATATTTTTGGAACAAATTTTAGTTTTAATATACAAATAAGATTAGGTGCAGGAGCATTTGTATGTGGAGAAGAAACGGCACTTTTAGAATCAATAGAAGGTAAACGAGGTCAACCAAGAGTAAAACCACCATATCCTGCTCAAGCAGGTTTATGGGGAAAACCAACTTTAATAAACAATGTAGAAACTTATGCTAATATTGCACAAATAATATTAAAAGGTGCTGATTGGTACGCTTCTATTGGAACTTCAAATTCAAAAGGTACAAAAGTATTTGCTTTAGGAGGAAATGTTAATAATATTGGATTAGTAGAAGTACCAATGGGAACAACGTTAAGAGAAATTGTTTATGACATTGGTGGAGGAATACCAAATGGTAGAGAATTCAAAGCAGCACAAACCGGAGGACCATCAGGAGGTTGTATTCCCCGAGAACATTTAGATACACCAATAGATTATGAATCATTAAAGGCAATTGGTTCTATGATGGGATCTGGCGGATTAATTGTTATGGATGATACAAAATGTATGGTAAGTTTAGCAAAATTTTATCTAGAATTTACTGTAAGTGAAAGTTGTGGAAAATGTACACCATGTAGAATAGGCACAAAAAGAATGTTAGAAATATTAGAAAAATTATGTAATGGTGAAGGTACAGAATTAGATATATATAAACTAGAAAAATTAGCAGTAAATATTCAAAAAGCAAGTATATGTGGACTAGGACAAAGTGCACCAAATCCAGTAATAAGTACATTGAAATATTTTAGAGAAGAATTTAGACAACATGCTATACAAAAAGAATGTAAAGCATTAGAATGTAAAGCTATGTCACAGATTATAATAGATGAAGAAAAATGTAAAGGATGTGGCTTATGTCAAAAACATTGTCCAGTAGGTGCTATAAGTGGGGAAGGCAGAGGAAAAAGAGTAATAGATCAAAATAAATGTATAAAATGTGGTACTTGTTTAACAAGTTGTCCATTCCATGCAATTGGAAATTAAAATATTTATAAATATAGGCATATAAAGAGAGGAAGGATTTTATATGGAAAAAGAAATGATTAATTTAACAATAGATAATCAAAAAATCACAGCACCTAAAGGAACAACAATATTAGAAGCTGCTAAACAAGCAGGAATAGATATTCCAACATTATGCTTTTTAAAAGAAATAAATGAAGTTGGAGATTGCAGAATGTGTATAGTAGAAGTAGAGGGAAGAAGAGGATTTGCAACATCCTGTATTCAAACAATAGAAGAAGGAATGGTAGTACATACACACACACCAAATGTATTAGAAGCTAGACATGTTATATTAGATTTAATAATTTCAAATCATGCAAAAGATTGTTTAACTTGTACACGTTCAGGAAATTGTGAATTACAAACATTAGCAACTAAATTCAATGTATTAAATGTGGAATTTCCAGGAGAGATGACAAAACATAGAATAGATGATTTATCTCCATCTATAGTAAGAGATTTTAATAAATGTATTTTATGTAGAAGATGTGTTGCAGCATGTAAAAATGTTCAAGAAATCGGTGCAATAGATTGTATAAATAGAGGTTTTGAATCTTGTATATCAACTACATATGATCATAGTTTAAATGATGTAAATTGTACTTTCTGTGGTCAATGTATAGAAGCTTGTCCAACAGGAGCATTGCACGAAAAAGAAACGATAGATGATGTATGGGTAAAATTAAAAGATCCAGATACATATGTAGTTGTACAAACAGCTCCAGCTGTTAGAGTAGCTTTGGGTGAAGAATTCGGAATGAACATAGGAACAAATGTAACTGGAAAGATGGTAACAGCTTTAAAAAGATTAGGATTTGATAAAGTATTTGATACAAATACTGGAGCAGATTTTACTATAATGGAAGAAGCAAACGAATTTATAAAAAGATTTAAACAAAATGATAATTTGCCAATGATAACATCATGTAGTCCTGGATGGGTTAAATATATAGAGATGAATTATCCGGAATTATTACCACATTTATCAACTTGTAAATCTCCACACCAAATGTTTGGCGCATTAATAAAAACATATTTTGCTAAAAAAGAGGGAATAGATCCTAAAAAAATATATATGGTATCTGTAATGCCTTGTATAGCAAAAAAATTCGAAAGACAACGTACAGAAATGCAAAATGATGGTCTTTATGATGTAGATAATGTTATAACAACAAGGGAACTTTCGAGAATGATAAAACAAGCAAATATAGAATTTGAAAAATTAGAAGATAGTCAATTTGATAATCCTATGGGAGAAGCTACAGGAGCAGCTGCTATTTTTGGAACAACAGGGGGAGTAATGGAAGCGGCATTAAGAACAGCACAAGATATATTGACAGGAGAACAATTAGAAAAAATAGATTTTGAGCAAGTACGTGGAGGAGAAGGAATAAAAAGAGCAACTGTAGAAATTGCAGGAAAAGATTTGAAAGTTGTTGCAGCAAGTGGGCTTGCTAATGCAAGAAAAATTTTAGATGAAATAAAAGAAGGAAAAGCAGATTATCAATTTGTAGAAATAATGGCATGTCCTGGAGGATGTGTAATGGGTGGAGGACAACCAATAAAAAGTTCAAAAATACGATCAGAAATCGATGTTAGAAAATTAAGAGCAGATGCACTATATTCAATAGATGAAAAAAGTACAATAAGAAAATCAAATGAGAACCCGGTTTTAAAGAAAATTTATGATGAATTTTTAGGAGAGCCAGGCGGAAGTTTAGCGCACAAATTATTACATACAAAATATCAAAAAAGAGAAAAATACAATATCTAAGAATGTTTGAATAAATGAAAGGAATGTAGAAATGGAAAAAATATCTATAATAGTTTCATGCTATAATGAAGAAGCAGCTTTACCACTATTTTATGAAGAAATAGAAAAAGTAAGAAAAAATGATTTTAAAGAAGTAGAATTTGAATATATTTTAGTAAATGATGGTTCATCAGATAGAACTTTAGATATAATGAAAGATTTAAGCCAAAAAGATAATAAGGTAAAATATATTTCTTTTTCAAGAAACTTTGGAAAAGAAGCAGCAATGCTAGCAGGATTAGAATCTGCACAAGGAGATTATATAACTCTGATGGATGCAGACTTACAGGATCCACCTGCTTTATTAAGAAAAATGTATGACTTAATTAAAAATGAAGGTTATGATTGTGTTGGAACTAGAAGAGTAACTAGAAAAGGTGAACCACCTATAAGAAGTTTTTTTGCTAGAATATTTTATAAATTAATTAATAAAATGTCTAAAGTAGAAATGGTAGATGGAGCAAGAGACTATAGATTAATGACTAGACAAATGACTGATGCAATTCTTTCTATGAAAGAATATAATAGATATTCAAAAGGACTATTTAGTTTTGTTGGATTTAATACTAAATGGTTAGAATTTGAAAATGTAGAAAGAGTTGCAGGAGAAACTAAATGGTCTTTTTGGAAATTGTTTAAGTATGCTATAGAAGGGATAACAGCTTTTTCTACTGTTCCTCTTGTACTAGCATCAGGTATAGGACTATTATTTTGCTTGATTTCATTTTTATTAATAGTAATGATAATAATTAAGACATTGTTTTTAGGAGATCCAACAAGCGGTTGGCCTTCATTAACTTGTATTATTTTTATGGTTTCAGGTGTACAATTATTTTCTATAGGAATAATAGGACAATATTTGGCAAAAACTTATTTAGAAGTTAAGAAAAGACCTATATACATAGTAAAAGAAAAGAATTTTTAGATTGACATAATTGCTTAAAAATGTTAAAATTATTAAGAACTTTTATATTTTACATATAATATGTTCGTTTTAGTAAACAATTTGTTTTACAAGATTTAGGAGGTAGCAGAATGATTACAGAAAACAAGGTAGTACTTTCTACAAATTCCGAGACTATATATGGTCTCAAGTATGAAGCAATTGTTCCAATTGGACGTAGCCATGATGTTGAAACAATTTGGCGGTGCAATAAAACACCAATTATTATGGTAAAAGATGTAACACCGACGATGAAAAAAAGGTATTCCATTTTGGAAATTCCTACATACATAGTAGGAGAAGAGGACTTTACCGCTTTTTGCCATCGTAATGGTATTGAGTGTGGGGAAGTGATTGAAGGTAAAAAATTTGACACTTCCAAAGAAAGTTGTTTCTTGTGCGATATAGCAAATCATATGGGAATAAAAGGTCCTACATATGTATATAACAAGAAAACAAAAAATGAGACAGATATGATCATTTATGAAAGTTCTAACTTTTTTGTAAAGATAGAACTTGGTTGTATGAAAAAGGGAATGCTTATGGTATGCCCAAATGAGCATATATTGTCTGCAGCAGCAATTCCTGATAAGAGTTTACCAGAGTATCAACAAGTACTTGCTGATATTGAGTTTATACTTAAAGGAACTTATGGTGATGAAACAGTTATTTTCTTTGAACATGGTTCA
Source organism: uncultured Clostridia bacterium (assembly GCA_944393345.1). Taxonomy (GTDB): domain Bacteria; phylum Bacillota; class Clostridia; order TANB77; family CAG-508; genus CAG-269. The sequence goes on along the minus strand of CALXZW010000016.1, from coordinate 12,135 downwards.
TCGCCGGATGGCTATTCTAGCCATAAAAGGTCTATTGTTCATGCACATACTCATGTAGCATGGGGAGTAAAATTTGAACAAAAGTACCTTGATATGGTATCCTTAAAGTATGTAGAAGATATCAGAATGTTGAGAGGGAAAAAGTATCTCTCATATCAAGAGGGAATACATGGAAAACTGTTGGCGGTGAGTGATCCTTCAGTTTACGTTCAACGTCAGTATCCTAGGCAGGTAATTGGGCTTATGCTGGGAATAGAAAATGAAAAAACAAATTGGCGTAAGGAACCTTTTTTGCAGAATTGCTCAGATACCTTCAAGGATATATATATGTTCTTGGAGCAAAACAAGCAATTCTTGAATCCGCGAATTGTGAAAGCAACAGAGGGATTTGTGAAAGGGTATCCTCTGCGGTAATTTACTGAAAACTGAATATGTTCCAAAATTGATCCTTATTTTAAGGGTCTTTTTTGGTGGTAAAAGTATTGATTTTATAAAACTTTTGAAATATAATAATAAAAATAAAAAAGAAAGAGGAAATATTATGGAATCCAAAAATATAATTATGCCAAACTATGAAAAGTGTATATTAGGAACAATAACTTCAATATTAAAATATTATAACGTAGAAACTAAACATAAATCTTCAGAACTAATTGATAAAGTATTAAAAGAAAAACAATATAAAAATGTTATATTTTTAGTCTTAGATGGTTTAGGTGAACATATATTAAACAAAATTTCAAAAGATGGATTTTTAAAATTAAATCAAGTAGATTGTGTTACATCAGTTTATCCATCCACAACGACAGCAGCATTAACAACATATTATTCAGGATGTCCACCTTACGAAACTGCTTGGATTGCTTGGTCACAATATTTTAAAGAATATGGTCGTGCATTAGATATGTTTTCACATAATGAATCATATATGAGAGAACCTTTAAAAAGTCCATTGATGAATGTTTATGAAAAAATTATGAAATATGAAACAATTTTCGAAAAAATAGAAATGGCATCAAAAGATGTTAAAGCATATGAGATAGAGCCGGAATATGCTGAAAGAAGATCAAAGAGGTGTATTAAAGCCAATAATATTGATGAAATAATTATGAACATAGAAGATTTATGTACAATGCCAAATAAAAAATTTATTTTTGCATATTCTGACAATCCAGATGGATTATTACATAAATATGGAGTTGAATCAGAAGAAGTAAAAATTTTTATAAAAGAAACTGAGAAAAAAATAAAAGATATGTGTGAAAAATTAGATAATGAAACAATTTTAATAATTTCTGCAGATCATGGTCATAAAGACATAGAAAAAGCATATACATTATTAGATTATCCTGAAATTCAAGAATGTTTAATTATGCCAGCTTCGTTAGAATCGAGAGTAATAACTTTTTGGGTTAAAGAAGATATGAAAAAAGTATTTGAGGAAAGATTTAATAATGTTTTTAAGGAAGAATTTTGGTTAATGACTAAAGAAGAATTCTTAGATAAATATCATTTTTTAGGTTATGGAGAAAAACATAAAAAAATAGATGATTTTATAGGAAATTATATAGCATTATCAATATCTGGAAGTATAATAAGATTAGAAACTTTTTTAGCCGAAGGTAAACCAGTAAAAAAATCAACACATTGTGGATTAACTAAAGATGAAATGGAAGTTCCACTTATTGTGATTAAATAAATATATGTAGAAACAGGACAAATAAAAGAAATGTCCTGTTTTAATTTTTATAAATTATTCATTATTTGATTGTTTATTAGAATTATTTTGCTTTTGATCATTTTTGTTATTATTTTTTTTCTCTTTATTTTTCTTTGCCATATTAATAGCACCTCCATTTTTCTTTTATAAATATATTTTAACCAGTAAAGAGGATTTTATACGGTGTAATTATTGAAATATTAAATTTAGAGTGCTATAATTTAAAAGAAAATTAGATACACATAATATATTAAAATTCATACAATAAACAGGAGGTAAGTCGAGGAATGAATTTTACTAATAAAAAATTACAAGAATTTAATGAATACATAAAATACAGAAAAGTTGCTATAATAGGATTAGGAGTAAGCAATTTACCACTTTTAGATTATTTATATGAAAATAAAGCAAATGTAACTATTTTTGATGAAAGAAATATCGATGAAATTCCAAAAGAAGTATTAGATAAAATGACTCAATATAATTTTGGATTTTATTTTGGAAATAATTCTTTAGAAAATCTAAAGGGATTTAATATAATATTTCGTTCGCCAAGTTGTTTGCCTACAAGACCAGAATTGCAAGAAGAAGAGAAAAATGGTGCAATTGTAACAACAGAAATAGAAATGCTAATGAAAATGGCGCCTTGTAAAATAATAGGAGTAACGGGAAGTGATGGAAAAACAACAACAACAAGTTTAATAAATTCAATATTACAAAAAGCAAATTACAATACATTTTTAGGTGGAAATATAGGTACACCATTGTTTACAAAATTAAAAGATATTAAACCAGATGATATTATAGTATTAGAATTAAGTAGTTTTCAATTAATGGGAATGGAGATAAGTCCCAATATAGCAGTTATTACTAATATAACACCAAATCATTTAAATATTCATAAAGATTATAACGAGTATATAGATGCTAAAAAAAATATATTCAAATATCAAGATGAAAATGGAATTGTTGTACTAAATTATGATAATGAGATAACAAGAAAACTAGCGAAAGATGCTAAATCTAAAGTTATTTTCTTTAGTAGCAATGAAAAACTTGAAAATGGATTTATAGTAGATGAAAATGTTATTAAAGAGTGTGAAGATAAAATAAGAAAGCATATATTAAGTTCAAAAGATGTATTATTAAGAGGAAAGCATAATTATGAAAATATAGCAACAGCCTTAGCGGCAACTAATACATTAGTTGATACAGACATTGCAGTTCAAGCAATTAAAGAATTTAAGCCTGTTGAACATAGATTAGAGTTCATAAAAGAAATAGATGGGGTAAAATGGTATAATGATTCTGTAAGTTCTTCACCTACAAGAACAATTGCCGGATTATATTCTTTTGACGAAGATATTGTTTTAATAGCAGGAGGATATGATAAAAATTTAGATTATAAACCAATCGCAAAGCCAATTTTAGAAAAAGTAAAATCATTAATTTTATTAGGGCAAACTTCAGGCAAGATATTTGATGCTGTAAAAGAAGAGTCTGAAAGGCAAAATAAAAATATAGATATATATATATGTGAAAATTTAGAAGAAACTGCAAACTTAGCAAAAAAGGTATCAAGAAAAGGTGAAGTTGTTTTATTTTCTCCTGCTAGTGCTAGTTTTGATATGTTTAAAAATTTTGCAGATAGAGGAAATAAATTTAAAAATATTGTAAATAGTTTATAGAAGGCACAATACATATAGAAAATGCATAATATATAAGCAAGGAGGTATCTATATGTATAATGAAACATATCAAGAATATATAAGAAGTATATTAGGTTATCCAACTACAAAAAATTTTGAAAATACATATAATTATTCTTATATGCAAAATGATAATATTGATATAGAAAAATATTATCCGGAAATATATAAATTGATAAACCCAATGATATGCAAAAAATGTAATGAAAACAATTTACCAATAACAAAAGAATTAATAGAAAATATGGCAAATGATATATATTTTGCAATAGAAAGTGATAATCAAATAAATATAAACATAACATTGCAAAATAATTTAAAACAAACAAATAATATAGGAAAGCCAATAATAAAGCAAACTAATAATGAAGAAAAAGAAAGCAGTAACCAAAGAGTAATTAAAAATCCTACATTAAGAGATTTAATTAAAATTTTAATAATAAAAAAATTATTGAATGAAAAACGCAATAATACTAACTTTATACCTATTAGAGAAGAATTACGAACAAATAGATTTGAAAAGCCACCTATATATTTTAATCAGCCATATCAAAATAATTTTTCAAATATATATGAAGATATAGATTATTAGAAAGATTGACATACTTATTTTTAAGTATGCCAATTTTTTTCTGATATCAAATAAAAGATTAGAGAATATTTTTTTATTATTTGCAAAAAATAATAAAGAATTTTTTTGAAAGGTGGTTTTATTATGAAGATAAAAGATTGTATGTGTAACAATGTCCATTATGTAAAAGCAGATTGTAAAGTTTCTGATGTTGTAAATTTAATGAATTCAAATCATATTGGTTGTGTACCTATATGTGATGATGAAAATAAAATTTGTGGAATTTTAACAGATAGAGATATTTTATTAAGAAGTACTGCATATAATAAAGATAACTGTAATACATTAGTTAGTGACATAATGACAACTAATGTTTGCACTTGTAATGAAAATGATGAAATATGTGAAGCAGAAAAAAAGATGGCAAAAAATCAAATAAGAAGAATACCAATTTGTAATGAAGACAACAAAATAGTTGGAATATTAACTTTAGGAGATTTAGCACAAAATTGCAAAAGTATTGGAAAAGAAGATGTATGTGAGACATTAGAAGATATTTGTAGTAAGAATCAAAATTCTAAAAATTCAAAATAATATTAGCTGTATAAGAATTTGTCATGTATGCAAATTCTTATACTGGTTAAAAATAGGTATATAGGAGGAATTTGTGATAATTAATATGTCTTATTGGACAAGAGTAATTAAAAATATTTTATATGTTTTGTTATTGCTAATTGGGATGTATATAGCATTAAAACTTTCAATTTTCTATATGCCTTTTTTAGTAGCATTTATAATAGCATTAATGATTGAACCAGCAATTAAATACATAATGAAAAAAACAAATTTTACAAGAAGAACAAGTTCAATTATAATTTTTGTTATAGTTTCTATTATTCTTATTGGAAGTTTATCTTGGATTGCTATAACATTATTTTCTGAATCATCTAGTTTATTGCAAAGTATAAATGATTATATAGATAAAGGATATGCACAAATAAAAAATTTAATTAATAGTTTTAATTTTGATAAAATTAAGGTATCAAATGAAGTTTTAGAAGTAATACAAAATTCAACAGGTGATGTATTAGAAAATATAACAATATGGGTGAGAAATTTATTAACGGGTGTAATTAATTTATTAACAAGTTTACCATCTATTGCTATTTGTGTTGGAATTACTGTTGTAGCTCTTTATTTTATTTGTGTAGATAAAATATATATAATTGATCAAATAGAATATCATCTACCTAAAATGTGGGTAAAAAAAATGGGATCACATTTACGAGAATTAATAAAAACATTAGGGGGGTATCTAAAAGCAGAAGCAACATTAGTATTAATATCATTTATTATTTCTTTAGTAGGATTATATATTTTAGAATTTATGAATTTCAATGTAAAATATCCATTATTAATGGCTTTGTTTATAGGATTTGTTGATGCTTTACCAATATTAGGATCTGGTAGTGTAATGATTCCATGGGCAATTATTGCATCAATAAATGGAGATATAACTTTAGGAATAGCAATAATAGTACTATTAATAATAATGTCTATAGTAAGACAAATTTTAGAACCTAAATTAGTAAGTAAAAATATAGGAGTTCATCCTATTTTTACTTTAATAGCAATGTATACGGGATTTAAGATTATAGGAATAATTGGTTTGCTAATTGGACCAATAGTTTTAATAATTTTTAAAAATATTTTTGCAAGTTTAATAGACCAAGGTGTTTTTAAAACTATTTTTGACAAAAAATAAGAAAATCGGTTTAACAATGTATACAAAATGAATTGATTATTAGTGAAAGAATATAAAAAATTCAACTTGCTATATATGAAAAAAATCACATAGTAAATTTTAGATTATACTATGTGATTTTATCTATTTAATATATTATTCCCATTCAATAGTTGCAGGTGGTTTTGAAGTTATATCATAAACAACTCTATTAACATGATTAACTTCATTTACAATTCTACTTGAAACTTTTTCTAATATTTCATAAGGAATTTTGCTCCAAACACCTGTCATGAAATCTGTTGTTTCAACTGCACGAAGAGCTATTGTATAATCATAGGTTCTTTCATCTCCCATAACTCCAACAGATTTTAAATTTGTTAGTACTGCAAAATATTGATTTATATTTTTGTGTAAACCTGCATTTGCTATTTCTTCTCTAAAGATACTATCTGCTTCTTTTAAAATTGAAAGTTTATCATCTGTAATATCTCCAATAATCCTTATAGCAAGACCAGGACCAGGGAAAGGTTGCCTGAATACAAGGTTTTCTGGAATTCCTAATTCCAAGCCTGTTTTTCTAACTTCATCTTTAAATAAATCTCTTAAAGGTTCAACTATTTCTTTGAAATCTACATAATCAGGAAGACCACCAACATTATGATGACTTTTAATTACAGAACTCTTACCTAATCCACTTTCTATTACATCAGGATAAATGGTTCCTTGTACTAGAAAGTCAATAGTTCCAATTTTTTTTGCTTCTTCCTCAAAAACTCTTATAAATTCTTCACCAATAATTTTTCTTTTTCTTTCAGGATCTGTTACACCAGAAAGTTTGTTTAAAAATCTATCTTTTGCGTTTACCCTTATTAAATTTATATCAAATTGATTTCTAAATATATTTTCAACTTCATCACCTTCATTTTTACGAAGTAATCCGTGATCAACAAAAATACATGTTAAGTTTTTACCAATAGCTTTGCTTAATAAGACAGCAGCAACTGAGGAATCAACACCTCCAGAAAGTGCGCATAAAGCTTTTTTATTTCCAATTTTTTCTTTTAAGTTCTTAATGCTTTCATCAACAAAAGAAGAAATTTGCCAGTCCCCTGAGCAGTTACAGATGTTAAATAAAAAGTTGTTAATTACTAAAGTACCATTTATAGAATTATTTACTTCTGGATGAAATTGAATGCCATAAAGTTTTTTAGAAGTATTTTCTATAGCAGCATTAGGACAAGAATCTGTAGAACCTATATTTCTAAATCCTTCTGGTAATATTTCAACATAATCTGTATGACTCATTAAAAATCCATTAGTATTTTCAAATCCTTTAAAAAGTAAAGAAGAGTTATCAATATTAACTATAGTAGTACCATACTCTCTTTTATCAGCTCTTGCAACTTTTCCACCTAAAGCATGTGTCATTAATTGCATACCATAGCATATTCCTAAAACAGGTATCTCTAAATTAAATATTTCTTCTGAGCATTTTGGAGAATTTTCGCCATAAACACTAGCAGGTCCGCCAGTAAAAATGATTCCTTTAGGATTTTTTTCTTTGATTTTCTCAATTGAGATATTGTAAGGTACAACTTCTGAGTATACATTACATTCTCTTACACGTCTAGCGATTAATTGATTATATTGCCCACCAAAATCTAGTATTAAAATTAGTTCATTATTTTTCATATTTATAATCATTCCTTTCCAACCATTACATTTATTAATAACATATAAATATTTTATCATATATAACGAAAAAAGTAAATAAAACTTACATGTAAACAGAAAACGTTTCCATAAAATCATTGACAGTTAAATGTTTTTTATGTTATAAATTAAATAAAAGCACAAAAACAAAATTATAAAATTAACTGCAAATATTGATTTATTACTGCTAATTAAGTTTTAAAATAAAAAAAGGAGAAATATCAAATGAATGAATTTAAAGTTATTACCATTATGAATGAAGCAATGTTAAAATTATTAAAAGATAAAAATAGTAATTATGATGAAAATATGAAAATACGTAAATTTTTAGAAGATGAAACTGTTTTTTTTAAAATTAGTAAACAAGAAGCTTATACAATTTTAAAAAATGTTGGTGTTAAACAAGAGAATTTAGAAGATGTATATAAAAAATTAACTTCTCAAAAGATGTTTTATGATTTAGTAAATAGAGGTAAAATTAATAAAGATGACAAAAGTATAATTATTAAATATACTTTATATGATAAAGATGATATATTTAAAAAAAGAAATAAATAATTAATATATAATTTAAAAATAAGGAGGATTTCTATATGAAGGACGAGTATATAAAAAAATTTTATGATGAATTGAATCAAAATCTTGAAGGAGATTACAAAATAATATTAGAACCAGGAAGAAAATTGACGGAAGATTGGATAGAATATGATCAAGTAAAATGGGAATTAGATGATAATGTTGAAGAATTAGTAAATAAACTTTTAAAAGAAAATTCATTAGATTTTGAAGAGAAAATTCTAAGTATTTATAAGTATATATGTTTGAATTATATATATGATGACAATGTATTGTATTTTTTTAAAAGGGATACTAGTGATTTAAATAACATTAAATATATAGCTGTAGATTGGTATGGAAGAATAGTTGATGAAACTTGGAAAAATAATCGAAAGAAGCATAATAGGAGAGTATGCTATGAATTTGCGAGATTTTATGCTAAAGCAATAAATGAATTATTAAAAAAAGAAGATAAAGAGTTAGAAGCTTTTATGGTAGGAGATAAAGAAAATTTACATTATGTTGTAGGTTTAACAGGTAAGGAATATAGTATTATTTTAGATTTAGATGATTTTAATAATATAAAAGACCTTACAAGAATGAAATTAGGTTTAACTATTAATGGAATAAAAATATTAAGAGATGAATTGGGGATTTTTCAAAAGTCTATTAATAAATTTAATATGAATAAGCTAAATGATTTAGAAGAAGTAGAAAAATTAAAAAATAATAAAAAAGATGAAGATATTATCAAATATTTCAATTCTGTAATAGATATATTAAAAAGCTATAATATTGATTCCCAAGGATTTCTTGAATATATGAGAGCCAAAATAGAACATGAAGAAATTGAAATAGAAAAAATATGGAGAGAAGTTAAAGACAGTAATGAAAAAAGATATGTTAGATGCTTAATTTTTAATTTTAATGCTAAAACTTATTTACTAGATAGCATAGAAAAAACATTAAAAACTATTAATAAAGAGGATCTAGATAGAAAGATTTTTGTATTTAATCCAGAAGAAAATCAGTACCATTATTATGGTGGATAAATTATTATATAATGAATTTAATTGTTTAGATAAGAGGAGAATTTAATATGAATATTGAAAAACTTAATAAATTAAATAACTTAGTTAGCTTATCTTTTAGAAGGAAACACACAACAATATTAAATCCAAAAGATAAAGAAAAAGAAGACTCAACAAGTTTAAATACAGAATATGATGCAGTAGAATGGGAAATAGAAGATGAAGATATTAGAATATTCGTTAAGCAATTGTTTCAAAATAATCAATTGAGTGATGAAGATAAAATATTATCAATATATGAAAAGATATGTCAAAAATATATATATGATGATAACTTAATATCATATATTCAAAAGCAAGATGATGACTCATTTAGTGTACCAGATGGATATGGAAGAGCAACAAACCAAGAATGGAAAAAGAATAGAGAACAACATAATAGAAGAGTTTGCTATGAATTAGCTAGAAATCTTGCTGAATCATTGACAGAATTATTTCAAAATAATGAAGATTTTAATATTTGCATTTTTTATGATAAAGGGCTTACTCATTATTTTGTTGGATTAACTTGTAGTGAATATAGTATAACTTTAGATCCAGATGATTTTAGTAATATAAAGGATTTAACAAGAATAAAGACAGGACTAACTGCACAAGGAATAAAAATTTTGCAAGATAAAGAAAATAAATTTACAAATGCATTGAATAAATTCAATGAGGGAAAAAGTAATGATTCCATAAATAAAATAGAAACAGAAATAGATAATGTTCAAAGTACATTAAAAACATATAGTGATAATCAAATAACAGAACCAGAAGATATAATTTTTTTAAGAAATGCAATACAAATATTAAAAGAAAAATATGATATTGATTCACAAGGACTATTTGAATATATGAAAGAAATAGTAGATATTAAATTAGGTCCAGAAGCAAGGAAAAAAGTATGGAAGATATTAAAAGAAAATGATAATAGAACAACAAGATGTGTTAGATGTTTACTAGTAAATGTTGATGGGCAAGATTATATAATAGATGTAGATAAAATGATATTACGACAATTTGATAAAGAAGAATTAGAAAGAGATGATACTAATTTTGCAGCATATGAAAAAATTGCTCCTCGTAATTGGAAAGTAGATGGTTATAAAGGCGAATAATATTGAAAAAACAACAAAGAAGTGATATAATAAAAGTATAATTAAAAATTAATTTTGCAAAGGAGGAAGCAACTGATGTTAAAAGTTGCAATTGCTACAAGTTCTTCAGAGAAAATAAACGGAATAATAGAAGCAATTTCGCGGACATTCAATATTGAAAAGTCTGAAATTGAATTTTATTTCAAAGCAACAGAGTCTGGAGTACCAGAACAACCAATGAGAGAAGAAACTTATATAGGAGCATTTAACAGAGTAGAGAAAATACAAAGTGATTTTCCACAAATGGATTTCTACATTAGTTGTGAAGCAGGCATAGAAAATGTACTTGACTTGTATTTCAATGTACAGGTTGTATGCATATTTGACACTAAATTGAAAAAGTGCTTATGGGGAAAAAGTTCTGGTTGGTTAATCCCTACGGAGGATATTGAGAAAATTAAAAACAATACTCTTGATAGTTACCTTAGAGGAAAAGGTATAAACAGTATCGAAGAACTTTTAGGTACGTCTCATTCACGGAAGATATCCGTAATGCAAGCGACTGAACTAGCGTTAGCTTACAGAAATCTCTTGAAATGATTTAGAAAAAATTGAGGATTAAATGCCTCAATTTTTTCTTTGCATAAAAGTATTATATATTTTTTTATAATAAAGAATCTGTAGGAATATAACTCTCATCAGGAGGATAAACATATTCTTCATTAGGGCAATTAGTGTTTTTTATTTCTGTGATTTTTAAAATAGGCATATCACCATGATAATTACCTTTATAAATTTCGCCTGTTGCTTCTACCCAAGACCCATCTTTAAAATCTAAAGCTTTATCATATTCGGATAAAAATCCTACTACAACATATTTATAATCTGATGAAATAATCATATTACGTGATAAAATAAATTGATTTTTATTTAAATCTGGAACTCTATATACATAGCCTGTAAATTTAATTTTTAATCCAACATAATTATCAATATTGTCATGTACTGCTTTTAAAATATTAGTATAATTTTTAGCAGATATCTGAGAAACACCATTCATAGGGGAACAAGGTGAATTTTGACTGGCATTGCTAGCACCAATGAAAATTCTGATTATTGCAGCTGCAACAATTATTAGTATAACTAATACAATGCTAATAAAAATATATTTAAAAGTTTTACTTCCATTAATTTTTAAATTATATACAAACATATTATAAACCTCTTTTCTTTTTTATCATATGTTTAATAATATGATGGAAGTATGGATAATAGAATTTATTTTACAAATCATTTTTATTATATTTGTTTGCTTCAAGTATTATCCTTTTAGAATTAAAGTTGTTACAAGTAACTAAGATTAGTTTATTTAAAAATTTAGAATCTAATAAAGAAGTTAAATCTTCTTCTTCAATTTCATAAATAGAATTAACTGTGTATATATATCTAAAATCATTAGTATCATATAAAAATATCTTATCATTTAATGATAATGTATTAATATTACTAAAAAACATAGAATTATTATAATTATGACCAGCAATACAAATACTACTATTGGGTTTACCAATATCACCAAATACTTTACAAGGAGAAATTTTTAAAAGTTCTTCAGTAATATTAGAAAATATTGTGTAATGAATATTTAAATTGGGAATTTCAATACTTCCACAAATATCATATAGATTCTCACTTGGCAAATGGGGATTATTAGAAGAATATAATTTTAATACATTATAATTTGCAAGTAAATTTGAAGATGAAGTTGCTTGTAAATTAATTGTAAAAAAGTAAAACATTGTAAAAAATAATAAAACTATTAAAATAATGATAGAAAAAATTAATTGAAATTTTACTAAAAAGTAATTTTTTTTTTTTTTTTTTTTTTTATTATCTTTTTTTTTTTTTTTTATTTTATTTTTAAAAATTTTTTTTTTTTTTTTTTTT
>CALXZW010000015.1 GCA_944393345.1 uncultured Clostridia bacterium | reverse complement strand
TTACTAAAAAACATAGAATTATTATAATTATGACCAGCAATACAAATACTACTATTGGGTTTACCAATATCACCAAACACTTTACAAGGAGAAATTTTTAAAAGTTCTTCAGTAATATTAGAAAATATTGGGTAATTAATATTTAATTTTGGAATTTCAATACTTCCACAAATATCATATAAATTTTCACTTGGCAAATGGGTATTATTAGAAGAATATAATTTTAATACATTATAATTTGCAAGTAAATTTAAAGATGAATTTGCTTGTAAATTAATTGTAAAAAAGTAAAATATTGTAAAAAATAGTAAAACTATTAAAATAATGATAGAAAAAATTAATTGGAATTTTACTAAAAAATAATTTTTTTTTGATTTTTTATTTATATTATCTTTTTGAGTTACTAATATTTGATTCACAAAAATCCTCCTATATTATTATTTTGTTCAAATTAACTTAATATTATAAAAATATTGAAAAAATTTTTATAATTTGATATAACAATTAGGGACGTTTTCTCTTGGAAATTTTTGTCCATTTTTGACATTTATTCTTTTAATAAGTGTTATAATTAATCAATAGAAAGGTTTATTTAATGAAAAAAACAAAAGAAATTATAAAAAAATATAAGAAAAAAAATGTAAAAATATTTCCAATTTATAAAATGGTTTCATTAGATTTATTATTTTACTTTCCAATAATATTTTTATTTTTAACTCAGGTAAAACGGATTTACACCTTCTCAAGTATTATTTGCTGATGCATTTTATACAATATCAAACACTTTCTGGCAATTACCAGTAACAAGATTAGTGGATAGAATAGGAAAGAAAAATAGTTTAGTAATAGGTAATATACTGTATTCTTTAAGCATATTTGCGATGATTTTTATGAGAGACTATTATGAATTGTTATTTATACAATTTATATATGCATTGGGATATACAATCAAAGGAATTTGTGAATCAAATATATTATATGATTCGTTACCAATTGGAAGAAAAAGAGGAAAAATATTTTCAAAAATAGATGGGCAATCAACATCTAATTTCTATTTTTTTGATGCAGTCTCATCCATAATAGCAGGTTTATCTTTTGCTATAAATGGATATTTGCCAATGATTTTATGTTTTATATGTTGTATAATTTCTACGATGATGTCATTTAGATTTAGACATACAACAATAATAGAAAACAAAGTAGAGGTAATTACAATTAAAGAATATTCTAAACAAATAAAAGAAGCAGTAAAGTTTGCAATAAAATCTAGAAGAGCAAGAAGTTTATTTCTATTTAATGCAATTTTATTAGGAGTGATATATGGAATTGTTAATTTAAGGAGCAGTATGCTTAGTGAAATGCGAGTACCTGAACAGTATTTTGGAGTAATATTTGCTATATTACAACTTTCAGCAGGATTTTTTGCTAGAAAAGCAGACAATATTCAAAATAATTTTAAAAACAAAACACTTACATATTTAGGTATACCTGTAACCGTATCTTGTATAATAATTGGACTTATAGGTAAAGAAACACTATCAAAATCTTCATTAATATTAGTAGTATTGATGTTCTTAATTCAGTATTCAATAAAAGGACCATACTTAGTTTTAATGACTAGGTATTTAAATAATTTTACAAATAAAAATATAAGACCTAAAATAACAGCTCTAAAGAACTTATCATATAATTTATGTAGTGCGATTATTTCATTATTATGTGGAATGATGCTAACAATTACGACAACTGCTAATACTTTTATAATTATAGGATGTATTACTACAATAGGGATATTATTATTATTATACTATATGAGAGATAAAGTAGGATTAAAGCCAGAACAATACAAAAAAGAAGATTTATCATATTGGAGACATTGAGGAATATTAAAGACGTTTCCTTCAGGACAAAAATATCCAAAAGGAAACGTCTCTAATCGTTAACTGGGCATACCTCGAATTGTATATCAAAGCATTTAAAATCATATAGTTCATTGTTTTCTAAACAGTCTAAGTATATATCAAGTTCATCCAAATTTCTACATGCTGCTATAATAATAGGATTTAAGTCATATTTAAACATTAATTCTAATCCTAAATCTAAAGCAGTTATTATAGAGCCTTTTTCTTTTCTTGTAATCAAATTAAATGCTTCTCTAAATCTTGAAAAAACTGAATGTTTAAAATTACTTAGAGGCAGTATATATAATTTTTCAATTACATCGTTAGTAGAAGAAAATAAATCTTTGGAATTATTATAAATTTCTTCTATTTCTTTATATTTATATGGTAAAAAAGCTTTTTGTTCTTTTTCAGAAATTCGTAAAACAGAATTATCGTTAGCAAAGTCTTTATTTTGAATAGAATCAAAGGGCATATTTTTTATTTCATCATATAATTTTGTTTCATTATTCGAGTTGCATAATACCATAATAGAAATCCTCCTAAATGAATTAATTAATTTTATTATATAATTATTTTATAATAAAGTAAATGAAAAAATATTACATTTTTATTACATATATTAAATTAATATTACAAAAAGTAAAATTATTGTATAGCTATAAAAATTTTGATAAAATATAAATTAATAAAATAAAAGGAGGATAATATGAAAAAAATAATAAGTGTGTTTATAGTAATTGTTTTAATGGGAATGCTGATTTTACCTAATATATCAATAGCAACGGATTTGATAAGTATAACTTTTCCAGATGAAAACTTGTATAATGAAATAACTAAAGAATTAGAAGATAAGATAGAGTCCAAAAATGATGATACACAAACCATACAAATGACACAAGAAAATATTGATGTAGTAAAAAAACTAAATCTTTATGGAAAAGAAATAAAAAACATTAGTGGTTTAGATGTATTTAAAAATTTAACTGAATTAGATTTATCAGAAAATAATATACAAGATATAACAGAACTAAAAGAATTAAAAAATTTAACGGGATTAGGTCTAGCACAAAATAATATAAGTGATATAACAGCACTAAAAGAATTAAAAGATTTAATTGAATTATATTTATCTGAAAATAATATACAAGATATAACACTATTAAAGGATTTAAAAAATTTAAAATTATTAGAGTTATCGAAAAATAATGTAAAAGATATAACAGAACTAAAAGAATTAAAAAATTTAATGGGGTTAGGTCTAGCACAAAATAATGTAAGTGATATAACAGCACTAAAGCAATTAAAAAATTTAATGGAATTATATTTACCTGAAAATAATATACAAGATATAACACCATTAAAAGATTTAACGAATTTAGAATATTTGTATTTGAATGAAAATAACATAACTGATATAAGTGCATTAGACAATTTAAATAAATTAAAAGAAGTGAATTTAGAAAACCAAAAAATTATACTTAATGTAAATAAAGAAATTAAATTGCCATCTATTTTTTTTCAATCACAAGATGCTAATAGTAAAGGATATTCCGGAGGAAGTTTGAATTTTGAAAATTGTAAATTAAATGAAGATGGAGAAACTTTAAATATAGATAATGAAGAAGAAAAAGCAAAAGTAACAATAGAAGGAGAAAAAGGGTTATATGGATCTGTTTTGGAAGTAACAGTAGATAAACAAGTACCAAAAGTTACATTAGAATATAGTACAACGAAACCAACCAAAGAAAATGTTATAGTAAAAATAAAAGCGGATGAAGAAATTCAAGAAGTAGAAGGATGGACTTTATCAGAGGATAGAAAAACATTAGAAAAAGAATATTCTCAAAATAAAGAAGAAGATGTTGTGGTAAAAGATTTAGCAGGTAATGAAACAAAAATAACAGTAAAAGTTGAAAATATAATTAAAGATGAAGAAAATAATAAAGAAGAGAATAATAAACCTAGCAATACTGAGAAAACTCCACCAACTTCACTTCCTTATGTAGGAAAGATTACATTAACTTTTATAATAATATTAAGTGGAATCATATTAGTTATATTATTTATACAATATCGTAAATATAGAAAGATAAAATAAAATTAAGGCACACAAGATTTTGTGTGCCTTAAAAATATTACATTTTTATTACATATATATTAAAAATTAGTAATAATATTGAGTAGATATTGTTTAGAAAAAACTTGTATGCTAAAATAAATATGAATTTTAATAGATAGGAAGATGTAATGTATAAATTATTAGATATAAATATAAAAAACAAAAGACTTAAGATAGTTGTAAAAACTATAACTCTTTTAATATATTTAGTAACAATTCCAATAATTATTTTTAATACAATTTTAATTTGCAAATCATATATTGATCCCAATGAATTACCAAGCTTTTTTGGTTATAAAAATTTTATTATAGTATCTAAAAGTATGGAACATACAATTAATAAAAATGATGTCATAATAGTAAAAGAGGTACCAGAAGATGAAATAAATGTAAATGATATCATAGCATTTTATCAAAACGGAGAGATAATCACACATAGAATAATTAGAGAAGAAAATATAGAAGGAAATGTAAAATATATTACAAAGGGAGATAACAATAAGCATGAAGATAAAGAAAAAGTGAGTTATTCTCAAATAGAAGGAAAATATTTATTAAAAATAAGTGGCTTTGGCACAGTTATTCATATATTACAAAATAGAATAACAATCATAATACTTATAATAATATTAATTTTAAATTGTTTGTATGGGTATAATTTGAAAAGAAAAAAAGAAATAAGAAAAGAAAAAAGAAGAAATAAAAATGTAAAATCTTAAAAAATTACTTTTTATTTCTTCTTTTTGATAGCCATAAAAAACAACTTATTAAATATATACACCCAAAAGCAATAATGCGAAAAATAAAATTGTTAAAAGTAATATTTAATATATATTCTAAAAAACATAGAAAAGATAAACTAATTACACAGCATATAATTGGCAATAAAATGTGATACATTAAATTAAATTTAAATTTTGTAAGTTTCCATAATTGAAAAAAACTAATAGAAAAATTTAATATTTCACTTACAATAATAGAAAAAATAAATCCATAAATACCTAAAACAGGTAGTAAGAAATATAAAATTAAAATTGTAACTACTAAGTCAATAATATTTCCAAACATGACGAATACTTGCTTTTGTAAACCCTTTAGTATACCATCAATAACTGTATCCATATACATAAAAAAAACTAATGGCGATAAAAGTTTAATCCAATTTGCACTTTCTAAATTTTGATAAATTGCAAGGCTAAGTTCATTAGAAAATAGAAAAAATATACTAGATATACAAATAGAAAAAATAGAAGTAAGTGTAAATATCTTATCACAAACAATATGTAAATTGTTATTTTTTGTAGCAGTATATCTAGAAAATTCTGGTATTAAAAGATTACTAAAAGAGCTTATGAAAATATTGGGAAATATTAAAATAGGCATTACCATTCCTTGGATTATTCCATAATTAGAAAAAGCAAGCGAACAACTTAAACCTGATAATTCTAATCTAGCAGGTATTATGAGTTGCTTTAGTGTTGATAACCCTGAACGAATATAAGAAGTTAAAGCAACAGGAAGTGATAATGAGGTTATCCTTTTAAAATTTCCAAAAGATATTTTGGCATCAGAAAAGCCTTTTTTTTCATATAAATAGCAAATATATATAAATGTAAAAGATACAATTTCAGAAAATACATCAGCTAAGATTAAAGAAATACAAATACTTTCTACACCTTTTGATATTGAATTTGGTAATAATATTATAGTAATAATTATTTTTAAAATTAGTTCGAAACATTGACTAACAGCGGTTTTATACACTTTTCTTATTGCAGAAAAATATCCATTAATACAAGAAGATACTGAAATAAAAGGTAAACCTATAGCAATATAAATTAATATTTTGCTACTAACTAGATTATGGAGACATATTGAAATTATAAAATTAGAAAAAATAATTATTAAAGAACCTGCTATAATTCCAAAAATTAAGCTCATTAACATAGATGTTCTTAATGTTTGAAAAGCAACATTTCTATTTCGTTTTTCTAATTCTTCAGAAACAATACAGGTAATAGCCATACTTAATCCAGATGTTGCAATAGTTACAAAAAAAAGATATACAGACATAATTAAAGTAAAGATACCAATAGTTTCTGAACCTAGTTTATTTGAAAGATATATATTAAATCCTAGGCTTACAAATCTCATAAAAAGTGCAGATATTGTAAGAATAGAGCCATTTATTAATAATAGTTTAGATTTTCTCAAAGTATCACCAATAAATAATATTTATAAATAAAGAAAATATGCTAAAAAATTTTATAATAAAATAGGGCTAATTTGTTCACCATTTAATGCATATTCTAAAGTTTTTATTAAATATTCTGGAGCAAAAGAAATAGACCTAGGTTTGGTTATAGGATTATTTTGCCTAAAGGGTACAAAAAAATAATTTTTTCTATTTAATAATTTTCCAATATTTTCAGCATTATCGCTTAATCCATTAAAAACATCAGGGGCAAGGACTAAAGGTTTTTCATTTCTTAAATGAAAATGTGCAGAAACTAAGGCAGGAGTGTCAATTATGCCATTAGCTAATTTTGCTAATGTATTTGCAGAGCAAGGGGCAATAAGCATAATATCTATATTTTCTTCTTTTATAATAGATTTAGCATCTATAATATTATTTATAATTTTATGTTCTGTATATTTTTCGATTTCATTTATATAATTAGTATTTATTTTTAAACTATTACATAAGTTATAACTGTTAAAAGACATTATTGGTATGATTTTGGCATTTAATTTTTTTAATTCTATAATTTTAGAAATAGTATTAGGAAAACTTTCAAAAACACCAGTAAAAATAAAACCAATTGTTTTGTTACATAAATCCAAAATATAACCTCCTATTTAAATGTTTAATATATAATATGAAATTATGTAAATAAAGTTTATGAATATTTATCATAAAATAAAATTAATGATTTTAAACATTAAGTATTTATTAAACATTTTATAACAAAGAATTAAATTCTTGTATTTTTATACAAGATATAATATAATACAAATGAAAAGAAAAAGGATGTTAATATAAAAATTCTTAATGTTAGGAGGAATTTATATGGCATACATAGAATTTAAAAATGTTTGTAAAGAATATAAAATGGGAGAAATAATAATAAAAGCGCTAGATAAAGCGAATTTTCAAATAGAAAAAGGAGAGTTAGTAGTAATTGTAGGACCAAGTGGAGCAGGTAAAACTACAGCTTTAAATATATTAGGTGGAATGGATAGTGTAACATCAGGAGAAGTTATAGTTGACAATAAAAATATAGCAAATTTAAAAAATAGAGAACTTATAAAATTTAGAAGAGAAGATATTGGTTTTGTATTTCAATTTTATAATTTAGTTCAAAATTTAACAGCTTTAGAAAATGTAGAATTAGCAACTCAAATTTGTAAAGATTCATTAGATCCTGATAAAATTTTAGAAAAAGTAGGATTAAAAGATAGAAAAAACAATTTTCCTTCTCAATTATCAGGTGGTGAGCAACAAAGAGTTGCGATAGCAAGGGCAATAGCTAAAAATCCTAAATTGTTATTATGTGATGAACCTACTGGAGCATTAGACTATAAAACAGGTAAGCAAATTTTAAAACTACTACAAGATACTGCAAGAAAAGAAAAAATGACAGTATTAATAATAACACATAATGCGGCTATAGCACCAATGGCGGATAAAGTAATAAAATTTAAAAACGGAAAAGCAGAAGATATTGAAATAAATCAATCACCAATGCCAATAGAAGAAATAGAATGGTAAAAAGAGGTGATATAATTGAAAAAAGCATTATTAAAAGATAGTATAAAAGAAATAAAAAATTCATATAAAAGATTTATCTCTATTATGATTATGGCACTATTAGGAGTAGGTTTTTTTGCAGGGTTAAGAGCTACATCACCAGATATGATAAATACCATTGATAAATATTATAAAGATCAAAATGTATATGATATAGAAATTTTATCGACATTAGGATTAACAGATGAAGATATAACAGCATTAAAAAATCTAGAAAACGTAGAAGAAGTTTATGGTACATATAGTCAAGATGGATTAATAAAACTAGAAGATAAAGAAATTGTTTCTAAGGTTTTATGCATTGATGATGTAAATAAACCTGTATTGTTAGAAGGAAATTTACCACAAAATATAGATGAATGTGTTGTGGAAGAAGCTTTTTTGAAAGGCACTAACAAAAAAATAGGAGATACAATAACAATAGAAATTGAAAAACAAAAAAATGATAGTGGAGAAGAAATAGAATATCTAAAAAACAAAGAATTAAAAATAGTAGGAACAGTACAAAGCCCTTTATATATTTCTTTAGAAAGAGGAACAAGTAATTTAGGAGCAGGGCAAGTTGATTATTATATATATATACCACAAGAAAATGTAAATTTAGATATATATACAGAAATATATATAAAAGTAAAAAATAGTGAAAAGTATCAAACTGCTAGTAACAAATATGAAGAATATATAAAAGAAGTTAAAGATAATATAGAAAAAATTAAAGAAGAAAGAGAAAATGCAAGATATGATTCACTTATAGCAGAGGCAAATAATAAAATTGCGGATGCAGAAAAAGAATTTAATGAAGAAAAACAAAATGGAGAGCAAAAAATAAAAGATGCAGAAATCGAAATACAAGAAGCACAAAATGAGATTACTAAAAGTGAAAATACAGTTTCTGCAAATGAAAAAAAAGCAAATCAACAATTTAAAGAAGCAGAAAATAAGTTAAAGGATGCAAAAATAGAATTATTAAATAGCATAACAGAATTTAACAGTAAAAAAGAAACAGCAGAAGCAGGTTTTGAAACTGCTGAGAATCAAAAAAAAGAACTTCAAAGCAATTTAGAATTAGTAAATAAAAGTTTAGAAGAAGTAAATAAAAATTATGAAGAAATATTAAAAAAGTTAGAAGAACCAAATTTAGATGAAGAAACTAAAAAATTATTAGAACAAGCAAAAAATATGTTAGAACAGAAAAAGACAGAACTAGAAACAAATAAAGTAAGTTTGGAAAGTGGAATAGCACAAATTGATGATCAAATTTCATCAGGAAAACAAGAGTTAGCAAATGCAGAAGCCTTGATTGAGCAAGCAAAAAATGAAATTCCAAAACAAGAGGAGCAATTAACCAAAGAAAAAAATAGTGCATATGCAAAAATCGAAAATGCTAAAGCAGAAATAGCAAAGGCAAAGCAAGAACTATCCGAAGGACAAGAAGAATTAGAAAAAAATAAACAAGAATTTAACGAAAAAATAGAAGATGCAGAAAGAAAATTAATAGATGCAAAAGAAGAAGTTAATAAAATAGAAAATCCAGAATGGTATATTTTAGATAGAGAGCAAAATACAGGATATAGTAGTTTTAAACAAGATACAGAAAGTGTAGCAAATTTAAGTTTAATGTTTCCAATAGTGTTTTTTGCAATAGCAGCACTTGTTTCACTTACTTCTATGACAAGGATGGTAGAAGAACAAAGACAAGAAATAGGAACTTTAAAAGCATTAGGATATAATAAATTTCAAATAGCATTAAAATATATTATATATTCAAGTATAGCATCAATAGTTGGAGCAGTAATAGGAATGATTATTGGATTTAGATTATTACCAAGTATAGTATGGGAAATGTATAGCATAATGTATCAAATGCCAGATATAATAATAGAGTTTAACGAAAGTTATGCCACAATAGGATTGGTTTTGATATATTTGTGTATTGTAGGAGCAACAATATATTCTGTTTTAAAAGAAGTAGCAGAAGAACCAGCAACTCTTTTAAGGCCAAAAGCACCTAAAATAGGTAAAAGAGTATTATTGGAAAGAATTACACCAATATGGAAAAGATTAAATTTTTCTCAGAAAGTAACAATTAGAAACATATTTAGATACAAAAAAAGATTTCTTATGACAATAATAGGAATATTTGGATGTACATCATTAATTTTAGCCGGTTTTGGTCTAAAAGATTCAATATCTAAAATATTACCAAATCAATATGAGAAAATATTTAATTATGATATGCAAGTAGTTTTAAAAAGTTCATTAGAGGAAAATCAAATTCAAACTTGTATAAATAAATTACATCAAGATGAGAGAATACAAAAAATAGTAGAAACAAATATGACATCAGGAATTGCTAAGAATGGAGAAAATGAAAATGATGTACAAATAATAATACCCAAAAATAGTGAAACTATAAATGATGTTATAAATTTAATAGATAAAAATAGTAAAGAGAAAGTAGATTTATCAAATGAAGGGGTACTAATTACAGATAAATTAGCACAACTTCTAAATATCAAAGAGGGAGATTCAATAATATTAGAAGATGCAGATAAAGTGCAAAAAGAATTTAAAGTTTCTAAAATTGTAGAAAATTACGTTACACATTACATATATATACCGAGAGACTTATATGAAAAGACATACGGGAAAACATATACAACTAATGTACTATTATTAAAAAATAATAATTTAACTGAAGAAGCGGAACAACAATTATCAAAAGATATGTTAGAACAAAAAGAAATTTCAACAATTTCTTTAAATTCTACTATAATGAAATCTTTAGATGATACAATGAATTCTTTAAACTATGTTGTCATTATTTTAATAGTATCTGCCGGTTTACTTGCCTTTGTTGTATTATATAATTTATCAAATGTAAATATAAGTGAAAGAATTAGAGAATTAGCGACTATAAAAGTATTAGGTTTTTATGATGGCGAAGTTTATAAATATGTAACAAGAGAAACAATACTGTTAACAATAATAGGTATAGCACTAGGATTAATTGGGGGATATTTATTGAATTTTTATATAATAGATACTTGTGAAATAGAAATATTAAGATTTACTAAAACAATAGATTTCATTAGTTATATATATTCTATAGCAATAACATTATTTTTCACAATTATAGTAAATATAGTTACATATTTTGCTTTAAAAAAGATTGATATGATAGGAAGTTTAAAAAGTGTAGAATAATAAGAAAGGAACAAAATGAAAATAAAAAAAACACAAATATTTAAAATAATATTAGCAATAATTGTAATAACAATTTGTATTGGAGTAATAATATATTTAATGCCAATTATTAAAAATTTAAGAACAACAGATGGACAAATGGAATTCAAACAAAAAATAGACGATTTAGGATTTTTAGGATTATTAATGTTATTTGGACTCCAATTTGCACAAATATTTTTAATAATAATACCAGGAGAACCAATAGAAATATTAGCAGGTATGTGCTATGGTGGATTTGGTGGTTTGATATTTATTACTGTTTCTGTAGCAATCCTCACAACCATAATTTCATTTACGGTAAGAAAACTAGGAAGGAATTTTGTGTATGATTTTTGTGATCAAAAGCAAATAGAAAAATTTGAAAAAAGCAAATTAATGCAAAATACTGAAAAATTAGAATTTATAATGATGTTATTATTTTTAATACCTGGAACACCAAAAGATTTATTAGTATACATAGGAAGTCTATTGCCAATAAAACCTTTAAGACTAATATTAATTTCAACTTTTGCAAGACTTCCTTCTGTAATATCCTCAACATATGCAGGAGAAAATTTAGCAGTAGGAGATTTAAAATCAAGTGCTATAATATATTTAGTAACCTTTATTATAATAGGAATAATTATATTTATAGTAAATAAATTTGATAAGTCAAAAATAACAGAAGAAACTTTAAAAACTATAAAAAAGGAAAAATAAGATATTTAAGGATTTTAACTTAAATATCTTATTTCTTTAAAAATACTTTTTCTACATATAATTTATTGGCAAGAGACTGAGTGACATTTTTTAAAATATATTGTTCTTGTGAAAGTCTTTTATCAAAAATATAATCGGTAACACTAAAAGTTGTAAAAATGGAATTTTCTAATTCCTGACAAAATGTATTATATGCTCTTTTTATCGGAAAATTTTTAGTTGCTAAGTCTATTAATTCATTAATATCATTAATGCTGTATACTTGTTTTAATGTACATATTACAAATAATTTAGCAATATGAATTTTATTATATTTTTTTTTAATAGGAGCATCTAAAATACCATTTTTAACATAATTATTAATCATTGTTTTAGTAATGATTTTATTTTCCTTATTATCATCTTCACTAATATATTGTCCTAGATAATTATCAATATATGTTACTAATTGATCGATATATAAATCTATTCCAGGAAATTCTTTCCATCTAGGAATATGAAACCTTGAAACTGTTTTATAAATAGATTCATCTATTTTTTCCATTAAGTTTACCACCTTTATAATAAAAATATTTATGGCTAAATGCAGTATTTAACTATAAATAACCATAATTATATTAGCATTTTTAGAAGAGATAGTCAACTGTTGACAAAGTATTTTTTATATGGTAATCTAGTATCGAAAACTAGATAAGGTAGGTAATAAAATGGAAAAGAATAAATTAAGAGAAGTTCCAAGGTTTAATAACATTAAAGAAATTATCTATAACTCAGTTAAGTTATATGCTAAAGACATAGCTTTTACAACAAAAATAACAAAAGAGAATAAAATGGTAGAATATAAAGAAACTACTTATGAGGAATTTTTAAGAGAAATAAATACTTTAGGTACAGCTTTATTTAATATGGGATTAAAAGGTAAAAGAATTGCTATTGTGGGGAAAAATAGTTATAAATGGGCTTTAGCACACATAACAAATCTTTTAGGAAATATAGTTTCAGTACCATTAGACAAAGGATTACAACTAGGAGAACTTGAAAGTTCATTAATAAGAAGTAAGGCAGATGCAATAGTATTTGATGAGAAACACATAGAAGAAATAGAAAAAATAAAAAATAGTAATAAAACAAATATTTCAAAATATATATGTATGTCTAAATTAGATGGATATATAAATTTAGATGACCTTATAGAAGAAGGAAAAGTACTAATAGAAAAAGGAAATAATGAATATATTAATGAAGAAGTAGATTCATATAAAATGAGTATATTATTATTTACATCAGGAACAACAGAACAATCTAAAGCAGTAATGCTTTCACAATATGGAATTGCTACAAATATATATGATATGCAAATAGTTGAAAGTTTTTATAATACAGATGTTAATATAGCTTTTTTACCATTTCATCATATTTTTGGTTCAACCGGATTATTAGTAATGTTATCAAGAGGTGTAAAAACAGTATTTCCAGATGGATTAAGATATATTAAACAAAATTTAAAAGAATATGGTGTTTCTGTATTTGTTGGTGTTCCTATATTAGTAGATAAAATATATCAAAACATAGAAAAAGAAATAAAAAACCAAGGTAAAGAAAAAATAGTAAAATTTGGTATAACACTTACAAAAATACTGCTAAAAATTGGAATTGATATTAGAAGAAAAGTATTCAAAGAAATAATAGACCAATTAGGTGGAAAAATGAGATTTGTAATTTCAGGAGGAGCACCACTTGATAAAGAAGTAGCAAAAGGATTTGAAAATTTTGGAATACATCTTGCACAAGGTTATGGATTAACTGAGACATCACCAGTAATTGCAGCAGAAAATGACAAATATCAAAGAGCAGGGTCAATAGGTTTCCCAATGAGACATACAGAGGTAAAGATAATAGAAAAAGACCAAAATGGAATAGGGGAATTAATAGTAAAAGGTCCAAATGTAATGCTTGGATATTATGAAAATGAAGAAAAAACTAAAGAAGTTTTAAAAGATGGCTGGTTCTATACAGGAGATTTAGCATATATGGATAAAGATGGCTTTTTATATATTACAGGAAGAAAAAAAGATATGATAGTACTAAAAAATGGTAAAAAAGTTTTTCCAGAAGAACTAGAAACTTTAATAAATAAAATAGAAGAAATAGAAGAATCACTTGTTTATGGAATGCCAATAGACAATGATATTAATAATGTAAAAATATCTGTTAAAGTTGTATACAATGAAGAAGTAGTAAAAGAAAAATATAAAAATATTTCAGAGGAAGAACTATATAAAATAATATGGGAAAAAATAAAAGAGGTAAATAAAACTTTACCACAATATAAATATATTAAAAATATGATATTAACTAAAGAACCACTTATAAAAACTACAACTAATAAAGTTAAAAGAAATGAAGAACTTAAATTATTAGGAATTTTAAAATAAAGTTATTTTACTTATATAGAAGGGAATGAAGAAAAATAGCTATAAAATTAAATCTAAAAGAAAAAGATTTTTATGCAATATTAGATTTTGATAAAACAATAACAAAATACGAAAGTGCAGATTCGTGGGCAGCAAGTGCTAATCCTAAATTTGCAGGAGAAGAAATAGTAAAGAAAATGGATGAATTATACAAAAAATACAGACCTGTTGAAATGGATTATACTATTTCTAAAGAGGAGAAAACAGAAGCCATGATTAAATGGTATTCAGATTGTATGGATTTATATTATAAATACAATGTAAATAAAGAAAAAATGGAACAATCTATAAAAAATAGTAATATGATATTAAGAGAAGGTGCAAAAGAATTATTACAATTATTATATAAATATGATATTCCAGTAGTAATTTTATCAGCAGGAATAGGAAATTCAATAGAACAGTTTTTAAAAGAAAAAGAATGTTTATTTGAAAATACATATATTATTAGTAATTTTATACAATTTGATTCAAATGGAGATGTTAAAAAATTTGATAATTCTAAAATAATACATACATTAAATAAAAATATGGAAGGAAAAATACCTGTTGAATTTGAAAATAAAATAAAAAATAAAAAATATAAATTCTTAATGGGAGATTTAATAGAAGACTTGAATATGCTAGATGGTTTAGAATTAAGTAATGCCTTAAAAGTAGGAATATTAAATGATGAAATGGATGAATATAAAAAATTATATAAAGAAAAATTTGATATAGTATTACAAGGAAAAAACATTTCATTAAAGCCATTAATAAATAATATTTTTACAAATTAAAAAAAGTGAAAGATTTAAATTTCACTTTTTTTGTGTAATATAAACTTATTAAAATCTTTTGAATCTCCAACTATAAATCCGGTTTTATCTAGTAAAAAAGAATGATTTTTATCGATATATAAATAAAAATAGTTGTCAGTTTCGAAAATTTTATAAAGATTTCTATATTTTGATTTATAAATATCATTTTTTTCTTTTATTGTAAAATATTTATCATAAAATGTAAAAGTAAAAGTAGAATTATCACTTATTTTTTCACTTTTATAATCATTTGCTACTTCTAGAGCAGGTTTAAAATATCGTGAAAAAATAAAAATAGTAAGAATTATGCAAAACATAATAGCACTAGTGTAATTTCTATAACTAACTAAATAAACAATACAGGTTAATATTAATGCAATTATACAAATATTAAATAACCCAAATTTTAATCCAAATTTTTTTCTATGAAACTCTAAAAATTCATTATAAACATCTTCTGAATATGTTGTTTTATTTTTAAATAAAATTTTCAATATAATCACCAATTATTTTATACTATAAAAAATAATAAAAAACAATAAAAAATGGAAAATACCAAATAAAAATTTAGATGAATTATATATACTGATAATGTAAAATTTATATGCATTTTATAAAAAAAATATTAAAAATAAAAACATTTTTCCAATTAATTAAGTATTTAATAAAATTTTTATAAATATTTGCTAATATTGCTAACAAATTCTTTTAATAACATAATTGTAATATTAAATTCCTTGTAATTTACTTAAAAATATTGAAATATAATTAATATAAATGATATAATTTGAAAAAAAGAGAAAGGAAAAAATATATATGTATGATGTAATAGTAATAGGTGCAGGTCCAGCGGGGATATCTGCAAGTATATACACTAAAAGAGCAAATTTAAAAACATTAATAATATATAATGAAGAATCTAGTTTAGAAAAAGCAGATAATATTGAAAACTATTATGGATTTGAAAATGGAATTTCAGGAAAAAATTTGTATAATATAGGAATTAATCAAGCTAAAAATTTAGGAATAGAGTTAAAAAAGGAAGAAGTTATAAAAATAGAAAATAACATAGAATTTTTTTCTGTTGTAACGACAAAAGAGGAATATAAAACTAAAACATTAATATTTGCAACAGGAAATAAGAAAAACAAGCCAAAAATAAAAGGAATAGAAAAATTCGAAGGAAAAGGTGTAAGCTATTGTGCAATATGTGATGGATTTTTTTACAGAAATAGAAGTATAGCGGTATTAGGAAATGGAAACTATGCAGTAGCAGAAACTAATGAATTGATAAATATTGCTAACGATATAACGATACTTACAAATGGAGAAAATCCACCAGAGATTAGAGCAGATAATGTAAAAATCGATACAAAGGAAATAGAAGAAGTATTAGGAAATGAAAAAATAGAAGAAATTAAATTTAAAGATGGCTCAAAAATGAAAACAGAAGGATTATTTATTGCACAAGGAGTTGCTGGAAGCGCCGATTTTGCAAAAAAATTGGGAGTTATAACAAATAAAGATAAAATTGTTGTAAATGAAAATATGGAAACAAATATAAAAGGATTATTCGCATGTGGAGATTGTACAGGTGGATTACTTCAAATATCTAAGGCGGTTTATGAAGGAACAAAAGCACGGACTACAATCAATAAAATTTATAAGAGAAAAAAATCCAAATATTTAGAAATAATATGGAAAAGACATAAAATCAAATTAGTTAATCTAAAAGTGATTTTATGTCTTTTGGTAATTCAGATGAGAATTGTATTAACATATTGGTTATTGGATGAATAAATTCTATATAACAACTATGTAAAGCTTGCCTATTTATTAATTCAAATTTAGTACTATATAAAGTATCACCTAAAAGAGGATGACCAATATAACTAAAATGTACACGAATTTGGTGAGTTCTACCAGTTTCCAATTTGCATTTAATCAAACTAAAATCTTTATATTCTTTTAAAACCTCATAATGAGTAATAGATTTTTGACCATTTGAGTTAACACATCTTTCAATAATACTATT
Source organism: uncultured Clostridia bacterium (assembly GCA_944393345.1). Taxonomy (GTDB): domain Bacteria; phylum Bacillota; class Clostridia; order TANB77; family CAG-508; genus CAG-269. Next base: position 1,985 of record CALXZW010000015.1, on the reverse strand, counting down.
TTCCTTTCTACTAATAGGTAAATCAATAGTACCTTTCAAATTGTTTAATTTTCCTAAGACTAAACAAAGATATTCTTTTTTAAAAATTCCTTTTTGCATTTGCTTAGAAAGACATTCTTGAACATATTCACATTTAGCAAAAATAACTAATCCAGAAGTATTAGAATCTAACCTATTTACTGGTCTAATTTTCTTTTTTAATTTAATCTTATCAAAATAATATTTAACTCCATTAGATAATGAATCTTCAAAATGTAATATAGAAGGATGAATAGCAATTTTAGGAGGTTTATTTAAAACAAGAAACCACTCATCTTCGTATACTATATCTAAATCCATTTTAATAGGAACTATATTTGAATTATCTTCTTCAAAATCAAAATTAATAGTTATAACATCTCCTACATTAAAGGAATTTCTAGTATCAAAAATTTTGTTATTTACTAAAACTAATTTTTGCTTAATAAGTTTTGATAATAATCGATTAGAAAAATCAAGTTCATTTATTAATATTGAATTAATTGTATTATATTTACTTTTATCATCTTCTTTTATGATATATTTAATTTGCATATGTAAAACCTTTCTAAAATTTTAATTATTACTTACTTTATCTAGTATACAATAATAATTGTTTAAAAGCAATTATTGATTTTTGGCTTTTTTTAGTATAAAATGTAAAAGATAGAAAAACAAGGAGGCATTTATGAGAATTAGATTCAAAAAGTGGGCAAGACCAGAATTAGAAGCAAGTAAATTTTATATAGACAATCCAGAAGAAATAAAAGGAAAATGGAAGGAAAAGTTTAAAAATAAAAATCCAATTCATTTAGAATTAGGCTGTGGAAAAGGCCAGTTTATATCACAATTAGCAGTGGAAAATCAAAATATAAATTATATAGCAATAGATTTAGTAGATGCAATGTTAGGTTTAGCTAAAAGAAATATAGAGACTATATATAAAGAACATAATATTGAACCGGAAAATATTTATTTAACTAGATTTGATATTGAAAGAATATTTTTAATTTTAGATAAAAATGATGAAATAGAAAGAATATACATAAATTTTTGTAATCCTTGGCCAAAAGGAAAGCATAGAAAGAAAAGATTAACACATACAAGACAATTAGAAAAATATAAAGAATTTTTAATTCCTAATGGAGAAGTTTATTTTAAAACAGATGATGATGATTTATTTAATGCAAGTTTAAATTATTTTGAAGAAAGTGGATTTGAAATAGTTTGCAAAACTTATGACTTGCATAATCAACCAATATTTGAAAAAAATATCGAAACAGAACATGAAAAAATGTTTTCAGAGCAAGGTATAAAAATAAAAGCATTAATTGCTAGATTAAAGTAAAATTAAAACTTTAGGAGGAACATTATGGAAGTAGAAGATATTATTAAAAATTGTAATGATAAAGAATATATGCTAAATGCAGTAAAAGAAAATGGCAAATATTTAGAATATGCATCAGAAGAATTAAAAGAAGATAAAGAATTAGTTACAGAGGCTTTAAAACAAGATGCAGAGTCTTTAGAATTTGCAAGTGATAAATTAAAAAAAGATAAAGATATAATAATGTTAGGAATAAAGGGAGCACCTTGGACTATTTGTTATGCATCTGATAAATTAAAAGCTGATAAAGAAGTTTTAAAAGAATGTTGTAGAAATTATGGTCAAGCATTATATTTTGCAAGTGAAGAAATAAGAGATGATAAAGAAATTGTGAAAGAAGCGGTTACAAACAAAGGAATTATAATAAAATATGCAAGTAGTAATTTGAGAAATGATAAAGAATTAGCTTTAATAGCTGTAAAACAAAATAAAGCAGCATATCATTTTATTTCTAAAGAATTACAAGCAGATGAAGAAATAAAAAGTTTACTGTCTTAGGTGTATTAGAGATATAGAAAACCAGCTCATCATTAATTATGACGAGCTGGTTTTGGAACAATTTTAACTATTACTACTACTA
>CALXZW010000014.1 GCA_944393345.1 uncultured Clostridia bacterium | reverse complement strand
TTTCAATAAAGGAACCAAAAGCAATGTATTTATAAAAAATAATTACATTGCTTTTTTCTTAAGTTGTTGACATTGGGCACAGCCGGAAGGTTGTTTACACTATTCCTGCATTTGTTTTTCCTACTAAAGTATTTGTTATATAACTACTTCCTAATTTTACTGGTTCCTTCACATTAATTGTTATTGCACTTGATTTTCCATTAGATGTAGTTGCTGTTATAGTTACAACTCCAGATTTTTTAGCAGTTACTTCTCCTGTTGAGTCAACTGTTGCAATACTTTCATCACTTGACTGCCATGTAAGATTTTTATCTGTTGCATTACTAGGCGTAATAGTTGCAGTTAATTTTTCATTTCCACCTATTTCCATATCTTCTATTTTTTCTTCTATTTGTATTTCAGTTACCGCAATAGTACTTGGTACAGATGTAGTTGTTTTACTACTTGAAGAAGAACTTGAGCTTGATCCAGAAGTTGAGCTAGAACCGGAACTAGAACTAGACGTACTGCTTTGGCTAGATGACGAATATGGACAAACTCCATTTGGATGTAAATGTGCTGGATGTCCTCCACAATGATAATGATAGCTTCCTAGTCCACTTTTATTTTTATTGTCTTTATGCCCTCCATTAGCATCTGTTCTACCAGAATGTGAATACACACTAATTTGTATAGATAATATTGATAATATAATTATTAGAACTGATACTATTTTCTTGATATATTTTTTCATAAAAACATCCCTCTAATAATTATATCGAATACGAAATAAAAAATTTGTCGAATTTTGTAAAAAGTATACAAATTTCGACAATTTTTTATTTTAGTTTATAGAATTATTTGATAACCCTATACATTATAATTCAAACAATATCACCAAAAATTGCAAAAGTTATAAAAAACATATTGACAAATTTTGGAAATCAATATATACTGTGTTTATTAAATTATGATTCAAGTCTTTATTTGACATTTTATTCTTTTTATATTTATCTCATTTTCAATTGTTATTTTATATATTACTACTTTATATTTTATTATTTCATATTTATTTGTCTTATTTTTCACTTTTTTATTTATTTTTATATTTTTTACCACTATATATGAAAGGAAGATATCATGTTATCAATTGTAAAAAGTCTTGCTTTGCATGGATTGCAAGGTTATTTAGTGAACATACAAGTAGACATATCTGCTGGTATGCCTTCTTTTGAAATTGTTGGTCTACCAGATACTAGCATTCGAGAAGCAAAAGAAAGAGTCAAAACAGCCATAAAAAATTCAACATCCGAATTTCTTAGTAGAAAAATAGTAGTAAATCTTGCACCTGCTAATACAAAAAAAGAAGGCTCTATTTTTGATTTACCTATCGCAGTTGGCATTTTGATTGCAAGTGGATTTATTTATAATGCTGATTTGGAAAATACTATTTTAATTGGTGAACTTTCTTTAGATGGTACTATTTGTCCAATTAAAGGTATTTTACCTATTTGTATAGAAGCAAAACATTTAGGAATGAAACGCATTATTTTGCCAAAAGCAAATGCAAAAGAAGCTTCTATCATAGATGGACTGGAAATCATAGCTATTTCTAATCTAAATGAAATCATCGATTATCTTAATGGGTATTTTTCCATTTCTCCAGAACCACCATCACATTTTATTTCTAATCCAAACTCTAGTTATGAATTTGATTTTTCAGAAGTAAAAGGTCAAGAAAATGTGAAACGTGCTTTAGAAATCTCTGCAGCAGGTGGACACAATTGTCTTTTAATTGGTAGCCCTGGTTCTGGAAAAACCATGTTAGCTCGCAGGCTTCCATCCATTTTACCTAATTTAACTTTTGATGAAGCTTTAGAAATTACAAAAATTCACAGTATATCTGGTTTATTATCTGAAAATACTCCCTTTATCTTTAAAAGACCTTTTCGAAGTCCCCATCATACAATCACTGAAACTTCATTAGTCGGCGGTGGCAGAATTCCAAAGCCTGGCGAAATCAGTCTTGCACATTTTGGTGTTTTATTTCTTGACGAATTACCCGAATTCAATAAATCTACTTTAGAGGTTTTGCGTGGTCCATTAGAAGATAAAATGGTAACCATTAGTCGTGTTGATTTTTCCACTACTTATCCTTGCAATTTTATGTTTATTGCTAGTATGAATCCATGTCCTTGTGGATATTATGGTTCAAAAGAAAAACAATGTACTTGTCGAGAAGATCAAATTCAAAAATATATTCATAAAATTAGCGGTCCTCTTTTAGATAGAATTGATATTCATATAGAAGTAGAAGGTATAAACTATCAAAAATTAGGAAATGATTCTCCTTCTGAATCATCAAGTGAAATTCGAAGAAGAGTCAATACTGCTAGAAATATACAAATAAATCGTTATAAAAACTATCATATATTTTCAAATTCTGAATTAACGCCTAAACTAATTTCTAAGTATTGTAAACTTTCTTCTAAAAGTAAACAAGTTTTAGAGAAAGCTTTTAATCAACTTGGGCTTAGCGCAAGAGCTTATAGTAGAATTTTAAAAGTTGCTAGAACCATTGCTGATTTAGATAATTCTAAAAATATCCAGACATCTCATTTGATAGAAGCCATACAATATAGGAGTCTAGATAGAAAGTATTGGAATAGGTAAATTGATAATTATTTTATCAACTATTTTGATAAATTCTATTAATAATGTTTTATAATCAATTGATTCGAAAGGAGTGATTTTATAGTAACAATTCAAATTGATAATAAATTTTATCCCAAACAATTAAAAGACATACCTAATCCACCTCAAACCTTATATTTGGAAGGAAATCTTGCATTACTAAACAATCCTATTATCGCCATTATTGGCTCACGTAGTTGTACAAAAAATGGTAGACTCTTGGCACAAAAATTTTCTTATGAATTATCCCAATTGCGGTATTACAATCATTAGTGGGTTAGCAGAACGGTATTGATACAGTCTCTCATCTGTATTCCTATAATCAACTTGGTAAAACAATTGCCGTTCTTGGAAATGGTTTCCATCATATTTTTCCTCCAGAAAATATAGAATTATATAAAAAAATTTTAAATCATGATGGGTTAATTATTAGTGAATATCCTCCAGATACTAAATGCCAATCTAACTATTTTTTAGAAAGAAATCGTATTATCAGTGGATTATCTTTAGGTGTTCTAGTAATAGAAGCTGTGCATCGAAGTGGTACAAGTGTCACTGCAAAATTGGCTATTTCACAGAACAAAAAAATTTTTGCATTACCACATGAAATCTGGGATTCCCACGGTATAGGAACAAATAGATTGATTAAAAACGGTGCTATTTTAGTTATGAATACAGAAGATATTTTGTTTGAATTCAAAGGTTTAAGAAAGATGTATAAAAAGTATAGAGATATTCAAAAAATAGATTTAAATTCTTTAAATATTGATTATGATATTTTTGAAAATTCTAAGAATTCTACTAATTATATGAAATATAGAAAATCCGCCAACTCTGTAAAATCTAAAAGTTCTTCATTAGAAATACAGCTTTCTGAAAATAAAGCACTTAATAGCAATTCATCTTTAAAAATTTTAAAAAAGAAAAAATTGGAAAATCCGAAGTTATCCTATATTTATGACTTAATAACAAATGAACCTATCTCTATTAATGAAATTTGCAAGAAGACCTCAAAACCTATCTCACAAATTTTTAGTGATTTATTTTCATTAGAGTTAGAAGGTTATATAAAGAAAGTTGCAGGTGGTTATATATGTATTTTAAACAAGTAACCGGTAAATATGGTGAAGAATTAGCTTGTGAATATTTGAAAAAACTAAATTATATTATTATTGAGCGAAATTTTTCTTGTTATCAAGGTGAAATTGATATTGTTGCTAAAGATACTTGTAAAAACGAGTTGGTTTTTACAGAAGTAAAAACAAGAACAAACTTTCAATATGGTTCTCCTATTGATGCTGTTGATAAAAATAAGCAAAGACATTTATTTAAAGCTTGTCAATTTTATTTATATAAACATAACATTTATCATCTTTTTGTTCGTATAGATGTAATTGAGGTTTTTATTAGAAACAATATTCCATATATACGTCATGTAAAACAGGTTTTGTAAACTCAATTTGTTACAGTTCAGATTTCTCCAAGATTCCAAGGATGATACGTTATATTTTTTAAGTATTCGAATGCGACCAGAATAGTTTAACAAATTCTTATGATAAAGGCACTAAAGGTCCTGTTTCCGGGTATTGTTGTGTCTTTATCATTAGAATTTGTTAAACTATTCTGGTCGCATTCGAATACTTAAAAAATATAACGTATCATCCTTGGAATCTTGGAGAAATCTGAACTGTAACCTCCATTTTTACTTAAAATTCTAACAAGTCATTATGTCATTAAAATAATTTGTTTTAATTGTTCTATCACTTGATCTTCTTCAGTTAATAAATCCACTTTTAAATTTACAGTACACACAAATATCTCATCTTTCTTGTCTTTATCTATTTGATATTTTCTTTTATATGAATTGGTTTGTTCTGGATATAATAATATTGCTTTTTCAACATGATATTTGCCCATATATGCATACATTTGAAAAAGATCATTTCTGGTTATTTCACTTTGTGAATTTCCTTGACTTATAATCTTATATTTTGTATCTATTATTATTTTAGGATTTTTATTTTCTTCTATTATCACATCTGGAATTAGTCTTAATTTTCCAACTCCTTGATCATATACTAAATATTGTTTTCCTTTTTGCGTTAACACTTCCATATTTTCTCCTAAAATGTAACTTTTATTTTCCTCAAGCAATTTTGCAATATATTCTTGAAATAGGAAATTCATATCAAAATTGAATATAAAGATATCTTGCTTATTTTTATTTTCAAATGTTGTAAATAGATTATTGACAACATTTTGTGCCATAGACAAAATTTTTTCTAAATAATATAAATTTTTATCATGTTTTATTTTGTAAAAAGTATCATTTGTAACATGGATATCCTCTATATCTATCATTCTATTTAATATTTCTTTGCATAATTTCTTATTCTTAATCCATTTAGTTACTTTCAACATCTTTTTAGTTGTAAATTTTAATATCTGATTCACAAGATTATTTTCTGTAAATTCATCATATTTACAAATATTTTTACTCAAATTATATAGATTTTTTTTTAGATTTTTGGTAACAACAATTTTTCCTTTTATACTTCTTCTATTTTCTATTGTATTTTCATAAGTATGATACAAATTAGGTCTTATTTTATCATTTAATTCTTGCAAAAATATATTTATGTAATAATCTAATATAGATACATGTGCTTTATTAAATTCTTCAGTGACTACATTTCTATATTTTACTTTATTTGCTTTATCTAACATATAGTACAAATTTCTATAAATTAACTCTTTATTGATTTCCTGGTTGGAAGTTTTAAACATTTTAGGCATAACTTCTATAAGACAATCATTTATTTTTATAACTCCAACAAAATTCATTAATTTTATGCTATCATATTCTAATTTAATACAATGCTTATATTTTTTTTCAACACTTTTTATAAATTTCTTAAAGTATTTTGTTCCTATACTATGTTCTTCATCAAATATTTCTGCGTATTTTACCTCTGAATATTCAAATGTTATTATATTTTTCATATTATCCCTCAAAATTTTTAATTTGGTTAATTGCATTCATAAATTCTTCATCACTAATGTTATAATTTATTTCTATACATGAACCACTTTCATCTAGTACCAAATTATGTAAAATATCCATAATATCTTCAGGATTCATAAAATAATAATCTTGTAATAATGGCAAGATCTGATATAACCAAATATTTTTCATATTTTTTATTAACTCTGTGTCTTCTTCAATTTTTAATAATTCTAGAAAATACGCATGCCCTATCTTGTGATCTTTATCTATGGTTTGAACGATTCTATTATTGATTACTTTTATTGCGCTAATACAATCTGCCAATAATGCATTACAATTAAGAAACTTATCAAAATTTGGAACCAATTCTATAAAGAAAAATCTTCTTCTTAGTGCAGAATCAATTAATGCAATAGATTTATCTGCTGTATTCATCGTTCCTATGATAAAGACATTTTTAGGTATTGAAAATTCTTTTTTAGAATATGGTAATATTACTTTTACTTCTTGTTGTTCTCCCTCTCTTTTGCCTTTTTCAATTAAGGTAATAAGCTCTCCAAAAATCTTAGATATATTACCTCTATTTATTTCATCTATAAAAAATACATATTTTTTTTCTGGATGATTTCTTGCTTCTTCACAAAATGTCTTAAAGATTCCATCTTTTGTTCCATAATGTATTTGCTCATTAACTATATCAGCACTAATACCTTCTACAAACTCTTCATAATCATAAGATTGATGAAAAGTCACAAAACAACTTTTATCAAAATATGTTTTGATTTTATTTAATGTATATGTTTTACCTGTTCCTGGAACTCCATATAATATTACATTTTTATTTTGCAATACAATATTTACAATTTCATTGTCTGTCTCTTCTATATTGTAATTGGCTTCAATTTCCGTAGGAACTACATTTGTGATTGTTCTATCCATTTTTAGATAATCTGTAATTCCTAATCTTTCTGCATCACTGTTTTTTACAGCAAACACCATATATTCCAATTTCTCTTTTAATTTCAAAAATACGATAAAATCATTTTCATGTATTTCTCTTCGTAATGCAATAAATTTTTCATCATCCAAATTTAAATAAGAAAGTTCCAGTTGTATTCCATCTTTTCTTCTACTTCTTGCAGATGTGAAAAAAGACTCTATCATTTGGTTTTCTTGTACTGGTTCTCCTTTTAAATATTTAAAATCATTACTTAACAAATCTGCTTTTAAATTTATTACATATTTTCTCTTATATTCTTTATTTGGCTCGGAAACTTCTAAATAACTATAATTACATAAATATGGAAAAAAATCCATACTTTCTCCTGTAATGGCAATATGCGTCTGATGGCTTAGCCCACTTTCTGTTAAAACATTACTATTCGCTAGATTTTTCACAAGTATTCCATCAAACTGAAAATTTAATATTTCATCAGCTTTTATTTCTTTTAAAAAATTTTGTATTGATTCTAAACATTCCATATTTACTATCATTCCTTTTCTAGGCACAAACTGGTTTGCCCTTATTTTCCTATCTATTATATTATATTTTTTGCTTTTTTTCTAGTTAAAACTTATATTTTTCATATTTTTTTGTAACAATTTAGACCTCATCATCATAAGGAAGGTGGAATAGCTTATATTTTTAAGAATTCGAATGCGACCGGAGTCATTTTAGAAATTCTTAAGCAAAAACTATAAAGGGTCCTGTTTCCGGGTATTGTTGTAGTTTTTGCTATAGAATTTCTTAAATGGAAATCGAAGAGTAGCCGAGAATCTTAAAAATATAAGCTATTCCACCTTCCTTATGATGATGAGGTCTAAATTGTTACATTTTTTACGATTTTTTCGAAAAAGATATTTACATCAGGATTAAATCATGATATTAATATATAGATTAAATTTTGGAGGAATAGTTTAAAAGAAATAACTTTCGTAACTATGTGTGCCTATAGTGAGAAACGAGAAAGGAATGGATTTTTTTATGAAAAAAGTTTCTAAATGTGGTCGTCCATGTGGTAAAATAAAAACTGATAAAATTGAAGTCTGTTTAAAACCTTCAATAAAAAATCAATTTATGGAATTATTAAGAAAAGAGGGTAAACAAGCCTCTCCCGAAATTTGTAATATGATTATCAATTATATACATGCAAAAGGTGGTGATATAGATGTATAAAGTAGTATCTTTATTTAGTGGCTGTGGTGGATTAGATTTAGGATTTAAAGAAGCAGGTTTTGATATTATTTGGGCCAATGATTTTGATAAATATGCAGTTGAATCTTACAAACATAATATTAGTGATCATATTATATGTGAAGATATAAATAATATTAAACCTTCTGATATTCCAGAACATGATTTGTTATTAGCTGGTTTTCCTTGTCAACCATTTAGCATGATGGGAAAAGAATTGGGATTTTCAGATTATAGAGGTACTCTATTTTTTAAAATTTTAAATATTTTAAAATATCATCTAGATACATATGGTTCTCCAAAAATTATCGTTCTTGAAAATGTAAAAAATCTTCAGACGCATGACAATGGAAAAACATTTAAAATAATGAAAGAAAGCTTAGAAGAACTTGGTTACACTGTTAATGTCGATACATTAAATAGTGCTGATTATGGTGTTCCTCAAACTCGTAATAGAACATATGTTGTAGGCATAAAAGATTTACCTGGAACATTTCAATTTCCAAGAGAATTGCCTTTAGAAAAAACTTTACAAGATCTTTTAGAAAACAATGTTGATAAAAAATATTTTTTATCAGATAAAATTTTAAAAACAGTCATGTCAACAGGGACAAAAAATTATTATGCAAAACCAGAAATCGATTTACCTATTGCCAGACCATTATGTGCCACTATGGCAAAAATGCATAGAGCCAGTCAAGATAACTATGTCACTGACAATGGGAAAATTCGTCGTCTGACACCAAGAGAATGTGCCAGATTACAAGGATTTCCAGATTCTTTTGAAATTGTTGTATCTGATTCTCAAGCTTATAAACAATTTGGAAATGCTGTTACTGTTAACGTTAGTTTTCAAGTAGCAAATAGTATCTTAACTTTTTTAGAAAATACATAGGAGCAATTTATGAAATATATTTTAAAAGATTTAATGAACAAAAAAAATGCAAATATGAATAAAATTTTTATTACAGAATTAAATGAAATTTATTCTATTCTTCATTTACTTTACAAAGAAAATAAAGAAAATAAATGTAAGAATAATGCGCTTATTAATATTGGTATGATAGATAATGAAAATGATATGTGTACTTTAGAAAAGCTATTTAGTAAAAACTTAAATTTTTCATTGGATGATTTAACAAGTTTATGTAATAACTTACCATGTTGTGATAAATGTGACTCTTGTCCTGTTAATAAATATTGTAATTATTATAGAAAACAACTATCTACAAAATTTGATTTAACAAATTATCCAACAATGATCGATCTATTTTGTCGGAGCTGGTGGGCTTTCTCTTGGATTTAAACAAGAAAATTTCAAGGTATTATTGGCCAATGATATTGAAGAAAGTTGCTTACTAACATATTATCATAATAATCCTCAAATAAAAGAAGAAAATATTATTTGTGATGATATAAAAAATATATTTGATATTTTAAAGAATTATCAAAATAAAGTTGATTTAATTATAGGTGGACCACCTTGTCAAGGTTTTAGTATGGCTAATCGTCAAAGAATGATAGATGATCCTCGAAATAGATTATATAAATATTATATTGAAGCAATCAAAATCATACAACCTAAATTTTTTGTGATGGAAAATGTAAAAGGTATGTTATCACATATAGATCAAATTAAAGAAGATTTTGATAATATAAATTATAAAAATACATATAGAATTTTAAATGCAAAAGATTTTGGGGTACCTCAGAATAGAGAAAGATTAATATTTATAGGTACTCGCTTAAATATCAATCCAGATAATATTTTTGACGATATCGAAAATATTTCTAAACATACAAATAGATATGTTCTTTCAGATGCATTAGAATATTTAAAACCCTTACAGGCTTCCACTATAAAAAATTCCACAGAGTTGGACTCTGAAATTTTTGGTAAAAAAATAGATATTAATCCTTATTATGAAAAAGGAAATGATTATATCAATTTAATTAATCATAGTAAACCTTGTCAATTTGTTTTTAATCATAAGGCTAGATACAATAATGATAGAGATATCGAAATTTTTGGTAGATTACATGAAGGTGATAAATCTGATGATCCAAAAATAGCAGATATTATGCCTTATAAAGATCGTAATGATATATTTAAAGATAAATACTTTAAATTGGAAAGCAATAAAATTTGTAAAACTATCACCGCTCATATGAAATTTGACTGCAATATGTATATACATCCATTTCAAGCTAGAGGATTAACCCCTAGAGAAGCTGCAAGAATTCAATCTTATCCAGATGATTATTTCTTTAAAGGGTCTTTCACAAAAACATATATGCAAATTGGAAATTCAGTTCCACCTTTGCTAAGTAAAGCTATTGCAAAAGCAATCAAAAAAGTATTGTAGAAAAAATATGTAATGAACTATTATATAATATATTACAATTAAATTCATTTAGTCATATAGATGATTGCAAAAACGATTACTCATATTAGCATATGTGTAATCGCTTATTTGCAATAAATTTTCTAATCTTTTTTATTTGGTTAATTTTTTATTTATCCAAAAAATATTCCTAATGGATTTATACATATTGACAACTAATTTTCGCCTTGAAAAAAATGTAATATAACTACTACATATTCTCCATTTGTTTCTGTTGTTTTAATACTGTTTCTAAACGATTATTTTTCATTCCACATTCATTTTGATACTTAACATTAAATTCTAAGGATTTAATTGCTCGTTTACTAAATTCATTTCCATAGTCTGTCCTAATTTTATTGATAAACATATTTGCAGCTAGAGCTGAAATTGATCTTTTATATCCATCACCATTCAACATCTTGATAAAATTACTTATATATATTTGTGCACTTCTACTATTCATTCCATGATGTGATAATTGGCTAACTGCTTTGTCAAAATCTAGTTCATGTTCATACACTTTTTTAGAAAATTCGTACACTTTTTCTATTAATTCAAGTGTAATCGCACTGCGATTTTCATCCTTATCTTCTATATATTCTGCTTCAAAAGTAAAATATTTTTTTAGGACATTTAAGTAATTAAATATATCAATTGTATCTTCACAATTCTTTATGTAAATTGTAATACCATTTATATTTTTCCTATTGTATTCATTTTCAAGTTCATTTTGAGATAATTCATTTTTTATCAAATTTTTCGAATTTATGGTTAATTTCTTAAGTTCCATTGGTATTTCTTCATATGATTTATAATCGTTTGAATAAATAAAGTCTTCTAAAGTTTTGAATATAATTTCTCTATTATTCCAATATTTCTCATTATATGCCCATCTGTTTAATTCTGTATTTGTTTCGCTTAATACTGTATTTCTTTCAATATCATCTTCTGTTATATCTAGCATGTTTTCAATTAAATCCATTAAATATTCTTTTCTATCTTTAATACATTGTACATCCCAAATATATTTTTTTTCTTCTAATCCTAATTCTTTACTCTTCTCTTGCGCATCTTTTTCAGCATTCATAATAATAACTCTGGTTGTATCAAATGATGTTATACCACTTTTATTTTTTCCATCTGCATTTTTTCCTTGATATATCCTAATCTTTTTATCAAATCCAAAATTTTCACATTCTTCATTTTTGCTATATTGTAGCAAAGCCATATTTCCTAATGTATTTAAATACGCATCTGCTTCTTCTGTATTTTTAATGTAATCCCATGAATGCTCTTTATCTGTTTTATATTTTTTGGGTAATATATGATCTATATGTAACTCTCTATTTATTGGATAAAATGTTGTATTATTTTCTTCTCTTATATAATAATCTAATGATAGTAGTAATGGTTTCAAATATTTTTCATCATATACTTCTCCATTCAAAGCTTCATATACAGATTTAATCATTTTCTTAGCATATATTAAACTATTTAATTCTTTTTCTATATCGTCAATTGGCTTTTTATCAACAATATATTCTATTAGCTTAAATGATTTTTGCTTTATGGTGTTTAAAGTTCCTCCTGATATAAAACTAATATAGAAAAATCTTCTCATAATTTTTAATAATTCTTCCATTTGAGGATATTCTACATAATAAGCTGATGCTAATGCGGTTGTAACATATGCTTTCCAAGGAATATATCTTAGACTGTATATTACTGGATTTGTAGATTTATATACGTTTTCAATTGCTTTAGAAAAATTAGTCATTTCCTCAATAATGTCTTGAGGTGTCATCTCTTTTGTAACTCTTTTTATTTCATCCACAACTTGTCTTTCAGGATTTGATTTTAATTTAAAATATTCATAATAAACTATAAAATCATCCATTCTAAAGTCATTATTGTTAGCAATTTTAATAATATTATTCCATTCAACATTAAAAGATTTTTTTCCATCAACATCATCATTGCCATATTTACTAAATATTTCTGCTTTTATAAGGTCTGCATTTGTTAAGTCTTGTCCTCTATCATTTAAAACTTGAAATAGCTTTATTGCAAAAGATTCATCATTACATACAATTTTTATAATATTGGTTTTAAAAAATATATAATTAACAAAATCATTTAAATCTTCTTTTGCTAAATTTTTAAATTTTTTATAAAAAAAACAAGCTGTATTTAAATATTTATATTCTGGATTATCTATATTTAACTCTATTTTTGTAGGTTTGGTTATTTTTTCATAACTTTCTCTTTTTATTATTTTAGTATTAAATATTGCATCATAGTTTGGATCAGATTGTAATTGCAATCTACTTCTTCTTCCCGAATGTAATATACAATCATTTAATTTTTTTAAATCAACAAAATTTATCTCCTTTGAATTTTTATTTATCTCTGAAAAGTTTTTTCTTAATACATCCATCATAATCATTAATGTTGTTATCCTTTGCTGTCCATCTATTAAGTCTAAATAATCTTCCGATCTTACAACTACAATTGAGCCAAGAAAGTAGCATTTATTTTTTTGTTTGTTTTTATACGCTTCATATAAATCGTCCCATAATGCATCTAATTGTTCATCATCCCAATTATATTGTCTTTGATAATTTGGAATTCTGTAAATTTGATCACAGTTAAATATCTTGCTTATTGTTTGATTTTCTGGTACAAAAGTATCTTCCATTTTTTATCCTCCTTATGTTTTTATATAATTATTCCCTAATTTTTTCCTTTTTATAATATATCATACCTGCCAATATTCTTCAACCTCTGCTTGGTTAATTGTTTCGCAAAAAATTTGAAATCATAAAGTTCATTAATGCTCTAGTAAGACTCGAATATTTTTATTTTAAATGAGATTTGGTTAATTAAGAAGTATAATGTGCTCTGTATTTTTAGATGTTTTCTGTTCTGTTTATTATTTCATCGATTATACTGGTAAGACTTAAATTTATAATCTTCTGGTTATGAGTAAAGTTCGCAAAGCATTGGTAAATCTAGCTTTTTTCTGTATTTATTGATATATTTGGTGTGTCCGATTTTTTGACTTTGTAAATTTATGTGATTTTGGGTTATTTTTTTGCAGTTGTGTACCCATTTTTAGCCCAATTATTTTAATAAATTTATGGAGGTTTTGATTATGAATAAAAAATGCTTTTGTTGTTTTTATAAGATGAATAAAGATGATAATGATGATAAATTATTACAAGATTGGATGGAATTTAGATTTGAAAAATTAGAATCTAATTTAACTGGCGAAGATAAAAAGCATGCTCTTAATTATGATACTTTTTGCGAAAAGATTCTTGATGTTATTACTGATAAAGATTCTGACTATATCTCTGATATTCTCGATAATTTTAGAGAAGAGTTATTAACTCATTGTGTTTATTGGAATGAGAAATATTATAAGTGTGGCTCTAGTGATATACTTCAACTAATTTTATAAAATAATAACTTTAAAGGAAGGTTAACTTATCTGTCACCTTCCTTTATATTACATATTCACAAACAAAATTTATACTATATTCAAATCTTTTTTTTAATAATTTTAATTGATTTAATGAATACTTATTTGAATGTCCATGTGTACCATTACTTAATTCATTTATTAAACTAACTATATTTTCAATATTGTTATCAGTAAATTCTATAATTAATTCACTACTTATTCCTTTTTTACTCATCACGTATTTAATTTTTTCTCTTCTTGTAGGTGTTCCATTCTTTGTCTTTT
Organism: uncultured Clostridia bacterium; assembly: GCA_944393345.1. Taxonomy (GTDB): domain Bacteria; phylum Bacillota; class Clostridia; order TANB77; family CAG-508; genus CAG-269. Next base: position 5,203 of record CALXZW010000014.1, on the reverse strand, counting down.
CACATTTCGGATTATTATTAATTACGTCTTTATCCTTTATTCCATCATCAATTAAAACTTTCAATATTTCTCTTGTACTTGTACAAAAATGTCTAGTAGCTTCTGGATTATTAGGACTTAAAGAAAATAAAGCCCCTTTCCATCTATCATTTAAATCAGTTGAAATTTTTATTAGCTTATCTGAAATATTTGATTCATCAAATCTCTCTTCTGAATCTTCGATTTCAGATTTATTTAGAACTACATTACCTAATTCAAGGCTATTAGCATTTTCGTTTTCAATAGCATTAAACAGTTTATCATCTACAATTCCTTTATTATATAGTTCATTTACTTTCGTATATGTATTATGAACTAATTGCACTGAAGTATAGTATTCAGTATTTAATGTGTTTGCTGATTGCATTCTGTTCAATTCCCTTAAAATTTTATTTCTATTTTTTCTTACATTAGAGTTATACTCTCTTACCTCTCTATTAAAATTGTTAATGTTTTGTTTAATTTTTCTTTCTGCTCTTTTTGCTTCTCTTTGTAGTTTATTCATTTGACTTCTAAATTTAGTCATATTAATTTTCTTTGCTATATCTATTCTCCCATCTAATATCTTATAAGTTTTATCAAAGCAAAATAATCCTGTAATTTCAAAATTACTTTCATACTTTGCTTTTCATCTGTATCAATTATTTCTTTTTATTAATTCTTCTACAACTTTATATGCTGCTGTATAAGGATTGCACTTTTCATTATCTAAGGCTTGTCTTATATCCAAATGATGCTTTTCAACCTTTTTAGCATTTTTTATGGCAATATCTGTTTTATTTCTTAAAACAGGATATGTATTCATACTTTTTGTATAGCCATTTATTTTATCTTTTATATCATTTTGAACTTCATCACTTGAATTATATGTCTTTGTTGTATATCCAAAATGTAATCTATACCAATATTCAAATGTTGGAGTTGAAGTTATAAATTCAACTCCATTATCTATAGCTAACTTCTTAGCTTTATCAATCTGACTTTGTTTATCTTGATTTACGTCCGTATCTAAAACTACATAATACTTATCATCATCTTCTCTTCCAATTTCTTTGTCTATAAAATTTAATACATCACTGACAATTCCAACTGGATCTGTGCTATTTCCTGTAGAAAATTTTATAATACATTTTCTACTATTGAAGTTCTTAAAATAAATTTTTTCTGTTTTATTATTTCCTTCACAACCTATTACAATAATAGGTCTTCTCTTTCTATTTTGTCGATTTCTTCCTCTTTGTTTAAAACTTTCTAATCTTCCCATAAGCTATCACCTGTAGCTACAAAAGGAATCGCTCCATATCTACCATTTAAATATCCTTTTTGGATATTCTCATTTTTTCTAACTGAAAAGTCATCAAGAGGATATAAATCAGTAGCCCCTTTCTTTGGATCTTTTTCTGCAAACCATATCTGGTCTCTCCTAAATATATCTAAAGATAATAAGTTTGTATCATGAGTATTGAATATTAGTTGTGCATTACCTTTATTTATCTTTGAGCTATGGAAAAATTTAATAATCATTTCTACTAAACTAGGATGTAAACTTCTTTCTATTTCATCTATTACCAATATTTTTCCATTTTCAAAAACATCTTTTAGTATTGGGGCAAATGAAAATAGAATTTGCGTTCCTGAAGATTCATTGTTTAAATTTAATTCATAGTTTTTCATATTTCCTTCATCATTAGTAACTTCATGTGTCATTCTTATTTTTACATCCCTTTGTTTTTGTGGTAACATTGGTGAAGGAATATTAAAATTCTTTAATAACATTAGCATATTACTATCTACATCACGTTCTTCAATTTCTACACTAAAATCTTTTATTACAATGTCTGCTTCGTTTAATAATTTTAATGTAAATTTTTTTAATTCTTCTCCTTCATCTTTGCTATATGACTCTACCACAAAATCATTTAATAGCATTCCTCCAGAGTATGTGTCTATATTTTTTGCAAACCACAAATATGGTTCTTTTGTTTTATCATAATTCCATGTTGTTGCTGTTGCTAAAAATAATTTATTATCTATATTTTGTGTTTTTATAGCATTTAATTTTCCTTCATCTGCCTGTAAGAATTTATACTCATTTACATTAGTTCTTTCAAATATTCTTGTTGGTTTTGCTGTAAAGTACTGATATAAATATTCTTCATATACTTTTTCTTTATCTGCTATAAATCCATATATATATTTCATTCCTTTTGCATAAAAAACAAATTCAAATTCACATGGTTCTACTTTAGTTTTTTCATCAAATGCAAATGGTTCCATTTCCATTAATTTTTCTCCCACTTGTCTATTATTGGATTTTCTTACCATTAATATCGCTGCTGTAAATGCTTTTATTAAATTTGTTTTTCCTGATGCATTAGCTCCATATATTGCTGTACTTTTTAAAATTCTTTCATTTATATTTGGTATACTTATTATATTTTCTTCATTTTCTGTTCCTGTTGCTGCTTCCATACTAAAGGTTACTTTATCTTTAAATGACATGAAATTTTTTACACTAAATTCAACTAGCATTTCGCTCACCTCTTTTATATATTATATGCTATTTTTATAAAAAAGTAAACTAATTTTTATGATATTTTTTGCATTTTTGTATTTTTTATTCATTTTCATGTTAAATATAATTACTTTGTGCTAAAATTTTTGTGCATCTATTTTTTACAAAATATCAATTTATAAAACTATTTTAATTTTAAGTCATAAAAAATATCGCTTAAAAGCGACATTTTTTCTCTAAAGCGACATTTTTTATTTAAAATTCAAACTTTTATATTTTGACTTTTAATTTCCGTGTATTTTTCAATTTTACAAAAATAAAAATTAAAAATTTCTAATATATATTATTAGTATAAAAAATCATCATTGTTAACAAAAAAACTTGCTGTATATGGTATATATCAATGTTTTTTGCATAAAATACTATTAGAATTGTTGACAATTCTTGTTACTATATAGTATAATAATTACAACTCAACTACCAAGATGTAGTAGGAGATCCTGGAAACGTCATTGATATTCTTAAGTCAATGGCGTTTTCTGCATCTTATATTTTTCGTATTTTTTTATATATTTTTCCATTGCATTATCATACTCAATATAATATCCCGTTATTAGTAAATTATAATTCTGTCTTTTTTCTATTATGACCAAAAATTTTACGTCTTTGAATAAAAAATATGCTCTAACATTCTTTTTATAATATTCTTCAAAATATAAAATTTTTTCACAGTTTTTACAACTCTCATTACATTTATAATTTTCAATGATTGCTCTATTCCACCCTATTCTTTCAGCTCTTCTTGGATCTGGAATTCTATCATTCGGATCACTAGATTTATGAAATTCATCTTTATGCGTTAAATGTATAAATGTATGTTCATATTTTCCATCCATAGGTGCTTTTCTAAAATTTACTCCTTTACCTTCAAATATTGGCTTACTATATATAAAGTCTTTTTTAAATATAGAGTATAGAATGTCTACATATTCATTCCATTTATTATAATCTTTGCATTCCACTATTTTAGGTAGCCATTTGCAGTTATCCAATGTTATCACCTGCTTTCAAATTGATGCAAAACAAGTTGAATTTTTTCTCTGATAACATTGTGTTTTTTGTTAATGAATATCCACTTTTATTGATAATATGCATCATTAGTTCTTTTTTTGCCCAACTAGAATTTTCTTCATCATAAACTTTTCTATTCCTATATCCAATTGCTCCAATAAATAAGTCAGCTAATTGCATTATTACACTTTCTTCCGAATTCATAGATTGTATATTTTTTATTACATTAAATTCATAATCCATTAATTTAAAACTTAAGTATTTTTTTACACCTTCTACCTTACTAGCACTTTTTGTATCTTTAATATCTAAATAAATATAATTTTCTTGTTTTGGTTCAACTAAATTAATTAATAAATAGTAATACATTTTATAATACCAATCATCATGAGTTTGGTTGAATAATTTATGATTTAATTGTGTTTTATCAATAATTATTGCTCTAAATCTTAAATTTTCGTTTTCAAAAAAATAATCTACAAGTTCTTTATAATATGATAACTTTGAAGGCGAAACTTTATTCCATTTTATTTCAGCTCTATCTGGAACATTATATTTTCTTTTTATATTTAATATATCTCTCTTTATACATTTTCTGCTACTTTTTTCACAGATTATCCCACCTAATACCATATATTTTTGATTGTCGTGTTCCAAATGACAACTTTCATCACAGTATATATTATACTTCATATAAAATTCCTCCTTACTTCTTATATGAATAATTATTAACTAAATCACAATTTATCTGACTAAATTTCTATATCATCAACATTTATTTGACCATTCATTAAAAATGGTAATATGAATTCTTTTAATGATTTTAGTCTTTGATTTTCTTCAATAATCTTCAAATTTATTTCTATATAATTTTTTGCATATATGTTAAAATCCTCAATTATTTTATTATCTGGCACCACTAAATTAATATATGATATATTGTTTTCATTTAAAGATGATCTTGTTGAGGCCATCGAAGAATTATGTAAATATTCATATACTGGTTTAGAGCTTAATACATTTCTAATATATTCTCTATAAAAAACATCTTTTACATTTATTTTCGCTAATGCTACATTATATGCTCCTTCCAAACCAAATCTAGTTTTTCCTGCATCTCCATATTTATCTATAAGAATATCATATTTATTGCAAGTTCCCAAAGCCTTATCTTTAGGAATATATGTCCTGTGTTCTTCATCTTCATAATCTCTATTTTGAATAAATCTAATATATCCTTCTTTTGGTTCATATGCGAAACAAGATTTTGGAGGTTGAGATGTGCCTTCCCATCTTATAAACTCCATAATATTTTTTACTTTCCAGCATTCAGGAATATCACGTTTTAATATATCATTATAAACTAATTTGCCTCCATTAGATTTATATGGTTTTCCTTCTTCGTTTGGAAATTCAAATTCAATAAACCATCTTTGATAAATTGTTTTCATTAATTCCTCTAAATTATTATTTATCTAATCTTTATGCAACTTTATAATCTAAATTACTATTTATATCACTCTTTTTATTTAATTTATGTCTTTATAAATAATCCCTTCGGTTATTAAATTATTTATT
>CALXZW010000013.1 GCA_944393345.1 uncultured Clostridia bacterium | reverse complement strand
ATAAGTTTAAATTCCTGTGAGTAGGTTTTTCTTTTTTTACCCATAAAAATACCCCCTTAAAGTATACACCTCTTTTTATTAGTGTCTACTTTAAGGGGAAGAGTTCAACAATAGAAACCCTCTTATTGGATTATAATGACAGTTTACTTGTTTTCTTCTTTCTTTATTCCCTCTCTTTCTAATAAAGCTTCGTCAATATAACGTATATCCAAAGCTTTTAATTTTAATATTTGCTCTGTAGTAAAATTGCCAGAAAGTATATGCTTTGTAACCAGTTCCTCAATTTGCGGATTATTCTCTACATTGATTACAAACCAAAAAGTATTATTTCTCTCCAACAAATATATCAGAGATTCAGCATTCAGATTTTTACGAGAAAGAATTCCCAGATGCATTTGGCTTTTATCGGTTTTCAAAATTTGCATCTCTTGTTCTGAAGTCAAATCCGCATTTTTTATTGCATCAATCAACAATTTTTTTGTCTCATGATAGTCAATATTGGCAAATTTTGGATTTTGACAAATTTCAACCAATACTTCAGGGTTAAGTCCTTCATATTGTATCAAAGCCTCCTGTACCCGTCCGTTGGTTTTAGCCAATGCAGATTGAAACTCTTTTGATGAATCTCGTCGTAATACTTTACTCACATCTGCCTCGTTCTCTTTAGCTAACTCCAATAAAATTTCTTGTTCAGAAGTCAGTCCATCATTCTGTGTACTATCTTCTGCAGTCATTTGATTGCATCCAACCAATATGAACATAAATACAAAGGTAATAAACACTGTCAAAATTTTTCTCATAATTTTCTCCTTCGTTTAAACAACATAAAATTTTTTATATTGTGTACTAATTTGTTCTAGAATATTACCTCCTCACGGTCATATACTAGTTATTCACTAAATCTAAAATTAAGTATATATCATTTCAACTTAAAATTTAGAATAATAGTAAACAACTGATAGGTTCAGCTGTTATTTGTTCTGCCCTCCTTATAGAACATATTTATTATAGCATATTTTACATAATGTGTCAATTCATTTCAACTTTTCCAATTATATCATTAACATCTTTAATTTTATATTTTTCTAAATAATTTTCTATTCCTTTAACTGTATTAATGCTTGTAAATGGATCCATAAAATTTCCTGCTCCTATTGAAATTGCTGTTGCACCTGCTAACATAAATTCTATTGCATCATCTCCATTTATAATTCCACCCATACCTAAAATTGGTATATTTACTGCTTTTGAAACTTGATAAACCATTCTTACAGCAACTGGTTTTATTGCAGGTCCTGAAAGTCCTCCTGTATTATTTGCTAATACTGGCTTTTTCTTATCTATATCTATTTTCATCCCTAATAAAGTATTTATTAATGATACACCATCTGCTCCAGCATCTTCTACTGCTTTAGCTATTGAAGCAATATCTGTTACGTTTGGTGTAAGTTTTACTATTAGAGGTTTATCTAAAACTTTTCTGACTGCACTTGTTACTAATTTTACACCTTCATATGTATTACCAAAAGCCATACATCCTGCTTTTACATTTGGGCAAGATAAATTAAGTTCTACACCGTCAATATCTAAAGTATTTAATATCTTACATAATTCAACATATTCTTCTACTGAACTTCCACAAGCGTTAACAATTACTGCTGTATCAAATTTTCTTAAAAATGGTAAGTCATTTTCTGCAAAATATTCTACTCCTGGATTTTGTAATCCTATACTATTTAACATTCCACTTGCTGTTTCACAAACTCTTGATGGTTTATTACCACTTTTAGGTTTTAGAGATGTTCCTTTAGTAATTATTCCACCCAGTTTACTTAAATCAAAAAATTGACTAAATTCTCTTCCATATCCAAAAGTTCCTGATGCAACTGTAACTGGATTTTTCATTTTTATTCCTGCTAAATTTACCTGTGTATTCATATTTATTCCTCCACTACTTTTAATTTTTCTATTATTATATAATTTTATTAATATTTACTAAAATTCAACATCTTTAGCATTAAATACAGGTCCTGCTTTACATACATGCCAATATTCTGGTAAATCTTTAGGACTTTTTGATGTTTTTACTGCACATCCTAAGCAAACTCCTAATCCACATGCCATTTTTTCTTCTAGAGAAATTTGGCAATTTATTTTTTTATCAATAGATAATTTCTGTACCGCTCTTAACATTGATAATGGACCACAAGCATATATGCAATCATATTTATTTTTATCTAAATTTTCTTCTAGAAAATTAATTGCAAATCCTTTTTTACTATAACTACCATCATCTGTTGCAATAAGTAGATTATCAGAAACTTTTCCAAATTCTTTTTCTAACATTACATTTTCTTTATTTCTATAACCTAAATATATGTCAACATTAATATTTAATTTTTTTGCTTGTTTTGCTAATTCATAAAGAGGGAATATTCCTATTCCACCTCCTATTATTGCTATGTTTTTTCTACTTTCGAATTTAAAAGTTCCAAATCCTAAAGGCCCGATTATATCTATATTTTCTCCTTCTTGTTTTTCTGAAAGAATTGTTGTTCCTTCTCCTTTTACTTGAAAAATAAATTCTAAAAGACCTTTTTCCTTATCTAAGTTATATATACTTATTGGTCTTCTTAAAAATGGAGCTGTTTGATTACTAACTCTTATTTCAATAAAATTTCCTGGTTTTGAATCCTTTACAATTTCTTCAGCCTCTACAGTGAATTTAAATACACCTTTTATTATTTCTTCCTTTTTTACTAATTTTGCAAATACTTGCTTTGGCATTCTATTACCTCCTTTTTACTTAAAAATTCATTGAGCTATTTAACTCTTCTTTCATTCTTATTGCTTCTGCTCTTGTTGCTTTTGCAAATTCATCTTCCTTAAATTTATCTTTCCATAATTCTGATTTGTATGCACACATTAAACTTCTTGAAGCATTTATGATTCCACCTATTCCATTTTTATCAAAACCTAACATTATATCTTGCACTTTTCCCCCTTGTGCACCATAACCTGGAATTAAGAAAAATGTATGTTTTGCTATTTTTCTAATTTCTGATAATTGATGTGGATATGTTGCACCTACTACAGCTGCTATACTACTATAACCATTTTTTCCTATTAGTTCTTCTCCCCATTTTTCTACTAATTTAGCTACCTTAATATATACTTCTTCTCCTCCTTCTATTTTTACATCCTGTAATTCACCAGAAGATGGATTTGAAGTTTTTACTAATATAAAAATCCCCTTGTTATATTTTTTACAATCTTCAATAAAAGGTTTTATACAGTCAGTTCCCATATATGGGTTCACTGTAAGAAAATCTATATCAAATATTGATTCTTCTTTTTCTCCTATTTTTGTTTTTCCTAAATAAGCATTTGAATATCCTTGTGCTGTTGAACCAATATCTCCTCTTTTTGCATCTGCTATTACTATCATTCCTTTAGATTTTGCATATTTACAAGTTTCTTCAAATGTAACTAAACCTGGCATTCCAAACATCTCGTAAAAAGCTAGTTGTGGTTTTACTGCTGGGATTATATCATATATTTCATCTATAATTGCTTTATTATATTCCAATATTGCTTTAGCAACTCCGTCTACAGTATTTGGATATTTTCTTAATATACATTCAGGTAATAATTCATATCTTGGATCAAGGCCTATTACAGTTGGATTTTTCATTTCTTTAATTTTATTTATTAAAACATCTATTATATTTTCCATTTTTAAAATCCTTCCTTTTCATCATATACTACTTTTCCAGAAACAATTGTGTATTTTACTTTTCCTTTTAATTTTTTTCCAATAAAAGGACTATTCTTAGATTTTGATACAATCATATCTTTGGTGTATATATATTCTTCATTAGGATCAAATATTGTTATGTCTGCTATTTTCCCTACTTCTATTGTTCCTCTATCTATCTTTAATAATTTTGCTGGATTAAATGATGTTAATCTTACTAAATCTAAATATGTTAATTCTTTTGTATCTATTAGATTCATTATTTCTGCTGGAAGTGCTGTTTCAAATCCTATTATTCCATTTGGAGATTTTGAAAGTTCTTTTTCTTTTTCATCCTCGGAATGTGGTGCATGGTCTGTTATAATGCAATCAATAGTTCCTTCTTTTAATCCTTCTATTATTGCTTTTCTATCTTTTTCTTCTCTTAATGGAGGATTCATTTTCGCATTTGTTCCTGATGTTAATACCTCATCTACTGTAAATGAAAAATAGTGTGGACAAGTTTCACAAGTTATTTTTACTCCTCTTTTTTTAGCATCTCTTACCATATTTTTAGTTGTTTTTGTGCTTATATGGCAAATATGCCCTCTTATATTATTTGTTTCAGAAATTACAATTTCTCTTGCTGCCATTATTTCTTCTGCTTCTGGCAATACTCCTTCTACTCCTAATTTTTCTGCTACTTTTCCCGCATTTATTGCTCCTTCTGATACAGATTTTTCCTCACAATGCGATGCAACAAAAGTTCCTAATTTATCTGCCTCTATCATAGCTTGTCTCATCATTCTGCTATTTTCTACTGGCATTCCATCATCTGAGAAAGCTATAGCTCCTGCTTTTTTCAATTCTTCAAAATCTACTAATTCTTCTCCTTTTTCTCCTTTAGAAACAGCTGCATAAGGTAATATATTACATAAGTCAACTTTTTTAGCTTGCTCTAAGATTTTTTGCAAAACAATAGCGCTATCAGGTGTTGGTTTAGTATTTGGCATAGGACAAATAGTGGTAAAACCTCCTGCGACAGCGCTCCTACTACCTGTTTCAATTGTTTCTTTATATTCAAAGCCAGGTTCTCTTAAATGGCAATGCATATCAATCATTCCAGGTATAATATTTAAATTAGTACAGTCTATCATTTTATCTGCTTTTGCTGTTATATCTTTTGCAATTTCTATTATTTTGTCATTTTCAATTAAAATATCATACTTTTCAAAAGTATTTGTTTTATAATCAATTAAAGTTCCATTTTTTAATAATAAATTCATTTATTTTCTCCCTTCTTCTAAATTTCTTTTATACTATCATTTTATTTTATTTTTTACAATAGGTTCTTGACAAATATTACTATTTTAAATATTATAATTATAATTTAAAATTAAGGAGGAATTTTATATGTCTGATATCACATCATATTTATTTGAAACAAATGCTATTAGATTTTGCGAAGAAAATAAACCTTTTTGGTATACTTCTGGAAAAATAGGACCATATTTTATTAATACTCATTTTCTATTTGGTAATGAAAAAGAAGCAACAGATTTTTTATCTTATGTTAATGATTGTCTAAATGACAAAAATACTTTGCCACAAAAAGTTTTTGCGAAAGTTTTAAATCAATATAAAACTAATAATATATATAAAACTGTAATTGATTCTATAAAAAAACATATTGAAGAAAATATCGATATTTCTGAAATTGATTTTATATCTGGCGGTGAAAGAAGAGATTGGTTTTTTTCTAATATAATAACTTATCTTTTAAATAAACCTCATATTTCAATTTTTAAAGATTTGTCTGTAATAGTTAATAATCCTGACTTTTCTCGAAATTTAGAAAATGTTGATTTTTCAAACAAAAAAGTTTTACATATTGCTGACTTGATAACTATTGCATCTAGTTATATAAGAGCCTGGATTCCTGCTATCCAAAATTTAGGTGCAGATATGTGTTGGTCTTGCAGTGTAGTTGATAGAATGCAAGGTGGAAAAGAAAATTTAAAAGAAAAAAATGTTTTGTCTTTTTCACTTGTAAATGTAGATTTAGAATTATTTGATAAAGCTTTAGAATTAAATATAATAAATCAAAAACAACTAAATTTATTAAAAGATTTTTTTGCTAATCCTGATACTGCTATGAGAAATTTTTTAATAAATCATCCTGAGTTTGTAAAAAATTCCCTTAATGCAGATGAAAAAACGAAAAAAAGAGCACAATTATTAGTTGATGGAAATTTGTATAATTTATAAAACTTTGAACTTTAGGGGCAGTCCTTAAAGTTCAAAGTTTACTTTTTCTCCTATATATTGTATAGCAATTCTGTTTTCTGGCTTTTCATCAAACATATATAATATTAATAAAAATATCCATTCTAAAGGTTTCATTATTATATATATTATATCAGCTTGAACTGCAGTATTTATATGTTTAGATAATGGATAGCCATATTTATCATAAATATATCTTATGAAATGATGAATTTTAGGTAATTTTTCTTGTATTAAATCTTCAAAAGCATTTGCTATACATAATTGTCTATTTACTACAATTTTTTCTCCTCTTCTTATTCCCATTCTAATAGGTTTTACTATTTGTTTATGTCCTCTTAGTGAAACAGTACATAAATAATGTCCATCATATATTACTGGTGGCGGAGATATTTTGGTAGATAAAGTCCAATCACTTGTCTCTAAAAATGCCTTTATTGCTTCATCTGGTCTTTGACCAAATAATATTAAAATACACATTAATATTATAGCGATAGGTATTGATAGAATTATTGCAATTACAGGCCAATTATTTATGTTATAAAGCATTTTGTTACATTTTTTTAAAAATTTATTACTATACTCTTTTTCTTCTATATTCTTTTCTTTATATCTTTTTATAACATCTATTTCTGCTCGTATGCTACATAATATATAGTTAATAGGAAATATTATTAAATATGGTATCCCATAAAATGATAATTCTATCAAATTATTACTTAGTTGAATTATAAAAATCACCATATATACAGAACATATAAAAATTCCAGACATTGCAAATACAATTATTAATGGTGGTAATTTTAATTTTTTCACTCTTATTAAACAATATGATATAATTCCTAATAAAAATATTGTTAAAACCGTTGGATAACTCCATGATGCTATTGGACTATGTACATCTATTTCCATTCCTCCTAGATTCAAGCTTTGATCATAATCTAAAAAACCATACATAAAATATAATAAAAATGTTAAACCTATTCCTAATAAAAATGTCATAATATCTATTAAATTCTCTTTTATTTTTTTATTTTTAAATAAATTTATTATATTTAATAAGGTTAATATTAGTGGTAATATTAAACATATAAAAGCTATTATTATATATAATACTACTTCCATAATTTTATCCTTTCTTTAAATTGGAGATTCATCTAAAATTTTATTCAATTATTTTTTCTAATTCTTTAATTTTATCTCTCAATTCTGCTGCTTTTTCAAATTCCATATTACTTGCATATTCAAGCATTTCATCAGTTAATTTTTTAATTGTTTCTTTTATATCTTCTTCATTTTCTAATTTATATTCTATTCCAATATCTTCTACTGTTGTCACTTTTATTGTATCTCTTACAGATTTATTTATTGTTTTTGGAGTTATATGATGTTCTTTATTATATTCTTGTTGTATTCTCCTTCTTCTATTAGTTTCTGATATTGCTTTTTCCATCGATTCTGTAAGTTCGTCTGCATACATTATAACAGTTCCATTAGTATTTCTAGCGGCTCTCCCTATTGTTTGAATTAATGATCTTTCTGAACGTAAGAACCCTTCTTTATCTGCATCTAAAATTGCGACTAATGACACTTCTGGTATATCTAACCCTTCTCTTAAAAGATTTATTCCAACTAATACATCAAATTCTCCTAAACGTAAGTTTCTTATAATTTCCATTCTTTCTAATGCTTTCGTGTCTGAGTGCATATAATTTACTTTTATATCTAAACTTTGCAAATATGACGTTAAATCTTCCGCCATTTTTTTAGTTAATGTTGTTACTAAAACTCTTTCTTTTTTTTCTACTCTTATTCTTATTTGCTCTAATAAATCATCTATCTGATTCGTTACAGGTTTTACTTCAATTTTTGGATCTAATAGACCTGTTGGTCTAATAATTTGTTCTACTACATTCTCCTTACTATGCTCTTTTTCATAATCTGCTGGTGTTGCACTAACAAAAATAACTTGATTAATCATCTTTTCAAATTCTTCAAATTTTAAAGGTCTATTATCGAATGCTGAAGGTAATCTAAATCCATAATTTACTAAGGATTCTTTTCTTGCTCTATCCCCATTATACATTGCTCTAACTTGTGGAATTGTCGCATGTGATTCATCTATTAGTAATAAAAAATCATCTGGAAAATAATCAAATAATGTATACGGTCTACTACCTGGCTCTCTACCACTTATGTGTCTAGAGTAATTTTCAATTCCTGAACAAAATCCAGTTTCTTTCATCATTTCAATATCAAAATTTGTTCTCTCTTCTATTCTTTGTGCTTCTATTAATTTGTTTTGTGATTTGAAATACTTTACTCTTTCTTCTAACTCTTGTTCTATTGTAACTATTGCTCTTTCCATCTTATCTCTAGTTGTTACATAATGTGAAGCTGGTGATATTAATATATGTTTTCTTCCTCCTATTGTTTTTCCTGTCAATGGATTTATTTCTGATATTTTTTCTATTTCATCTCCCCAAAATTCAACTCTAACTGCAGATTCTGATTGGTCTGACGGATAAATTTCTACAATATCACCTTTGGCTCTAAATGTTCCTCTTTTAAAATCTATTTCATTTCTTATGTATTGCATTGATATTAATTTCTTTAATACTTGATCTCTAGATTTTTGCATACCAGGCCTTAAAGATAACATCATTTCTTGATAGTCAACAGGATCTCCTAATCCATATATACATGAAACTGAAGCAACAATTATAACATCTTTTGTTTCAAATAAAGACAATGTTGCGGAATGTCTTAATTTATCTATTTCATCATTTATAGATGAATCTTTTTCTATATATGTATCTGTTGATGGAATATAGCTTTCAGGTTGGTAATAATCATAATAGCTAACGAAGTACTCAACATTGTTATTTGGAAAAAACTCTTTGAATTCGCTATAAAGTTGCCCAGCAAGTGTTTTATTATGTGCTAAAACAAGTGTTGGTTTCTGTACTTTTTGTATAATATTTGCCATTGTAAAAGTTTTTCCGAGAGCCTGTAACCCCTAGAAGTGTCTGGAATTTTTTACCTTCTTCTATTCCATTTGATAAATATTCTATTGCCTTTGGTTGGTCTCCTGTTGGCTTATAATCCGATACTAAATTAAACATTTTTCCTCCCTTTGTGGCCGATTAAAAATTACTCTATTGAGCAAAAATTCATATAATTTATTAAACTTTTTTGTGATTTTTGCAAACATAAAGTGGTTTTACACGGATTTGGTAATAAATTTCATATTTTTAAACTATTAATATATTTTTTATAAAATCAAATATGGATTTAATATAAAAAATGCCAAGTTAAATTGATAAAAAAAATACAACATGTAAATTCAAATTTTAAGGCTAATCTGTGATTTTAGTAAAATAATTAACATCAGTTAATCATATCTTGAATTTTTTATTAGTTCTATTTCACAATTTACATTTTTTCATCTTTCTTCATCGTCTTTATCATTTTCTAAATTATGTTTTTGCTTGTTTTGTAATAATTTTCTTGCTTGTCTTGTTATAAAAACGCCTGTAACCTTATATTGCTCATAGGCTTCTTTCTCAGCTTTAGCTTCTTTAATTTGTTCTTCTAATGTTTGGATCATATCTTGTCCAATATCAGTATCAGCGTATTGGCTATCTAACCATTTTTTTAACATATCTTCTAATGTTTCTATTAATCGTTGCATTCCATATATTGCAATGTCTGCTTTTCTCTTATAATCTTCTTCGCTCATAATTAATTCCCTCCTCCTATATTTTAAATTTCTTATATCTTCTTCTAATTTCTATTTCGTCATTAGTTGGTCTGTCTCCTTTAGAATTTATTAAGCCAATATTCTCTTTGTTATTATCTACTTTATTATTGATAACTTCTACTGCTGTGTTTCCATATACTACTATTTCTTGCCTTAGTAGGTATTTCTGCCATCATAATTGCTTTATAAACAAAAAGCATCTCCATGATATCTATTTTTAGCATAAGAAAGTGTTAATCTTAAACGGAAAATGTTCCCACTTATAATTATTTTTTTTAATAACATAATATCATTTATCAACCGCATTTCTTCTATATACTTATCTAAAAGCTTGACCTAAATCCAATCTAACTGCTTTTGAGACAACCTCGTTATGACCACTTCATTTAACGATCTCTTTGATATCTCTTGTTTGTCTTTTTTGTTGTCCTTCTTGTATTTCTTGTATATATATTTTTTGCTCTTCTAACGATGGAGCCCCTTTTCTTACTCTCTTTAATATTCCTTCTCTTGTTCTTCTTTTATTTTTTTCTTTTATATATGGTTGCTCAGGTTTATATTCTATAGTAAGACTTGAATCTTCTTCTCTTGTAAAATTATATCCCTTACTAGCAATAATTCCTTTTTTTGTTCCAAATACCATTGGGAAATATCTTCTTAGATTTTCATCTTCTAAATCAACAGCTTTTCCTGTCAAACTAAATTTGATATTATATATTTTAACCATTTTATTTAGTTCTTTAAAATTGCCAAATGCAACTTTAGGTAATATTAATCTTGTATTCTTTTTAAAGCTTTCTTCATAATCTTTTATATATCCTAATTCTTGCAATTTCCTAAATGTTTTTTGATTTATCCCATGAGTATCAGTTTCATAAACTATCTCATTTCCATATTTATCATGTGATGGAAATTTTGATACACCTATTATAGTTTGCATTTGCATGAAAGCTGCTTTTTCAATATTCGAAAATCCCCTCATCTTACTTGTTATATCAAATCGTGTTGCATCTTGAAAAATCTTTATACTTTTTCCATGCTTTGCAGTTATAAAAGCTAAATCTTTAAAAGTTTTATTGACTGTATTATTTAACAACTTTTGAGCGCAAAAAGCTCCACCTATCAATGCTGGTGCTATTAATATTGGTGCAAAACCAGCTGAAATTGCAGTTGCTATTGAGCAACCTGCTAGTCCCAATGTACTTCCTAAGATTTTAGCACCTTTTTTTGCCTTATTTTTTATATCTTCAACAAGATACTTTTTTTCCACTTTTACTGGTAAATTCTTTTTTTCCATTACATGCCACCTATATTTTTATTCTTTGTCATTTTTTAAAAAAACTTTTAGTATTTTTTGATAATCATTTTTACAAATATTTTTCATTATTTTGAATTTATGACTGGAACCTCCGACCTTTCCCTTAGGAGAGGAACAATCTATCCTACTAGGTTACTGAAAAAATTTCCACCTTTACATTAAATATATAAACTATTTTTTATGCACTTGAAACTTTTAATATCTCAACATTTGCAACATATGATCTTTCTCTTCTTTTCCTTATATATCCCAACTTTGTTATTACTCTATTTTCAAAATTACGTAAATATACTTATAAATATGATTTCCATATTAAATTACTGGTTATATCTTATATCTTTTGATATATTGCATCAAGCATCTCTCTAATGTATTATATTCTTTCCTTAATTTATAAAATGGTAATAATTACCACCTTAAAATTTATCGAGTTCTTTTACAAATCTATCAAAATATTCTTTAACACAACTTGAAATTTCAATATATATCTTATCTTCTTCAGGAAAAGTATGTATTGCAAAATGGCTTTCTGCTAATAACCAAAGCCCTGTATAACCTTGTTCTTCAAAATAATGTTCAACTTTTTTTATTATAGTAAACCCACTTTTTTTTATCATTTCTTCTAATCTAGGTACTATTATTTCTTCATTTTCATATTTTATCCATTTGCTATAATTGTACATAATTGCTTTCAAGTGTTACATCTCCCTACCAATTTTGAACCTCTTCATTATAGTATGTTATAAGAGTTGGTTTAAACATATTATTTTCTTCTATCTTTTCGAAATCTATTAATTCATCTTTTCCAAAAATAAATAATGAATCTATATTTTCTTTTGTTAAATACTTAGTTTCAACTTGTAAATCTTCCATCTCACTTTTTCCATTATAAGCCAAGTTAAATCCCCATTCTCCAAATGATGGCACTTGCAAATGATATGGTTTTACCGTTTCAAATTGAGTCTTTATTGTTTTATTTATACACCAAAATGATTTTCTTGCATAATAAGGACTTGTTGATTGACATACCATTACGCCATTTTCTGTCAAATTATATTTTATATAGTTATAAAATACATTTGTATATAATTTATTTAGTACTTCACTATTTGGATCTGGAAAATCTATAATTATAACATCAAACTTTTCTTTATTTTCTTGAACAAAAATATATGCATCTTCATTTATCACTTTTACTTTTTCGTTTTTTAGTGAATTTTCATTAATTTTAGCAATTTGTTCATCATTAGCACATAAGTCTGTCATTTCTTTATCTATATCTACTAATACAATTTCTTCTACATCATCATATTTAAGTACTTCTCTTGCTGCTAGTCCATCTCCACCACCTAATATTAAAACTTTTTTGTGTGATGTTGCATACATCATAGGAATATGTACTAGAGCCTCATGATATCTATATTCATCACTTGTACTAAATTGTAAATTTCCATCTAAAAACAATCTCATATCATCTTTATGTTTTGTCATTACTATTTTTTGATATTTAGTTTGTTTAGTTAATATTACATCATCCCTATATAAACCTTCTTCTATTTTTTCTGTAATTATTTTCCCTGTAAATAGCAATATAACAATTGTTACTAGGCATACAATAGATATGCTTTTAACCTTTTTATAATGTTCTATGTAGTCTTTATACTTAACTATAATTAATAATGCAACAATTATATTTATACTTCCTATTAATAATGCTGTTGTTACAAAACCAAGCTTTGGAAATAATAATAATGGAAATGCAATGGAACCTATAAGTCCACCAATGTAATCAAAAGTAAAGATATTTGCTAAGTTTTTTCTTACATTACTTTGTTTTTCTTCTATTATTCTTGTAAGTATTGGTATCTCTAGTCCTACAAAAATTCCTATTGCTATTATAAGTACATACATTATTAAATCATATATATTGGTGTATATATTAGATAAAAATAATATTAAGCTAGATAATCCCCCTAGTATTCCTACACTCATTTCTATAAATATAAATTTATTAAACAACTTTTCTTTAATGAATTTTGATAAGTATGATCCTATTCCCATAGCACTCATATATAATCCTATTGTAATAGAAAATTGTGTTATACTATCACCTTGTATATATGAACTAATACTACTTATTAAAAGTTCATATATAATTGAACATATTGATATTAATAATGTAGTGACTAATAATAGT
This sequence comes from uncultured Clostridia bacterium, assembly GCA_944393345.1. Taxonomy (GTDB): domain Bacteria; phylum Bacillota; class Clostridia; order TANB77; family CAG-508; genus CAG-269. The sequence goes on along the minus strand of CALXZW010000013.1, from coordinate 7,110 downwards.
TTTGCATCAAAATTTTTTTCTGTTTCATTTTCCATTTTATAGTACACCACTCATTATAATTGCAATTCCTATAAACATTCCTGATATCATTATTCCAACTGCTTTATTATGGTTATCTATTTCTTCATTAAGATTAAAACTCTTTTTAAATACCTTTTCTATCATTTTATATCCAATAATGCAAAATATTACTCCTATGCCAACATATATAAACATTTCAATGATTTTAGATAAAATTTCCATTTATTTCACTTCCCTTTCTTATTTTATTACTGTTCTTACGATTATTCCTATCGCAATAAAAATTCCTGCTATTATAAATCCTGCTGCCACATTTTTCTCTTTTAATTCTTTTTTAAAATCATATGGCACTAATAAATCAAACACATACATACATAATAGCATTAATATTGTTCCTATTCCTGCATATATTATTGTATTTAATATTTCCTCCCAATTTATATTCATAATTTTCTTCTCCTTTCTTTATTTTCCCGAACTTGTTCCTCCACCAGATGAAATTCTACTATTTATACTTCTTTGTCTTGCTGAATATGCATAGTTCGTATATGTTGGATTAGTTCTTTCACTTGTATATGTTCTATAATAGTGATGATAATGTCTTGAATGATACATTGTACCAGAATTATTCATATATTCCTTACTAGAAACTTGTACATATATTTTTTCATTTTCTTTGTATACATAAGCATATTCTTTTTTAGTTTGTAATCCTATTCCACCTTCAGTAGTAGATGAATTATTACTACTTATTGTATTATTAGTAGTTATTGAATCTGTATCACTTGCTACTTTTTCAATTCCTTCTGGTACTCCATCTATTATATCTTTTACTGTAGCATCAATAGTAGCTAATGTAGATTCATATACTTTTGCTTTTTTATTATTTGAATTATTTGTAATCGATGTTACATATTTATATTCTGCACTTTTTTCCAAATATTTTTCTATTGATTTGTTTACAAAAATACCAGAAAACAAACTAAATATCATTGGGAAAAAAATTAATAGCGTCATTATTACTAAAAATATTTTAGTAGCTTTTTGTCCCGCATCTACTTTTTGTGAATTAGTAACTGATGCACTTGTATTAGCATATGACATACTTGTACTATTAATTTCATCTGTTATTCTTACTCTACTTTCATCAATATATTTTCCTATTGAATTTTCTATTTCATCTTCCCATTTTTCTACAGATATTATTGTTGTTTTATCTTCTGAAATGTAATCAAAGTATTCTGCTGATTCATATCTATCTACATCCGCATTTCCAAAATAATCTTTTACTGTTTCAGTGCCTTTTTCATATAATTCATATTTGCTTCCATTATAGATAAATTCCAATTCATTTATATCTACTCTAGAATGGCATGGTTCATAAATAGAATACTCAAATTTTCCATTTTCAGTTTCTTCTATACATAACCATTTATTGTTCCCTATTCCTTTTGATATTTCATATTCTTTCCATATCCAAGTTTCTTCGCCACGTTCCAAGTATTCTATCATATTAACTACAAAATACTTATCATTATCTATGTAAAGTATTTGTCCTTTTTTTAACTCCATAATTTATGATATTCCTTTCCCCTTTATAAAAATTTTTCATTCTACTTTCTTCAATACTTTTATTTTAGATAAACTAATTATTTTTCCTATACTAATTTCTGTTTCATCTTTCCATTTTTCTATTGATAAGATTTTCTGTTTATCATTTTTACAATTATATTCATAATAATCTACTTCATCATTTAAAGCTACATCTGTCATTCCTGAATATGTTTCAATTCTTCCTTTTCCTTTTTCAAATAACTCATATTCTTCGTTTTCAAATATCATATTCATTTTAAGTTGTATTTCTCTTGTATTTAGTATTTTATATAATATAGCTTTCGAAGATATTTCTACATTTAAATAATACATTTGAGAATTTTGTATATTTTGCAATTTATATTCTATCCAATATGATGCTTTTTCGTTAAATTTCACTTTATTTATTATTTTGTATTCTACATTCTCTATTTTTACATGTTGATTTATTGCTAACTCTAATAAATTCATAATACATTTTCTCCTTTTACTATCTTCGCATACATTATACCATAAATTTATTTTTTACAATATATATTTATTATATTTTGTATAATAAATTATGTTTGTCTATTATTATTTATTTTTCTATAAAATAAATATATTTTTTTGCTATAGTTTTTTATTGTTATGTTTTCGTTATACTTTTCATATACTCTGATAAAACCTCTTCCTCCTTTTTATGCTTTTAATAGAATTTCATTGCGTTTTTATTTGTAAATATTATTTTATTTTTATCTATTACTTTATAAAAAATTTTTAGTTTTTATATTTCTTATTTTTTTACTCTAGTATAACTTTTTTATATAATCTCTAATATATTTGATATTTCACCATCATGTTAAATAGTTTTTTTTATTTATTTTTCTGTAAAATTCGCCGATTCTTCATTACACCAGTTTTAAACTAATTGTATCACAATTCTATATCTAAAATTAAATAAAATTTAATGTTATTTATGTTGTTAAGTTTACCATCTTTCTGTTCTAAATACAAGAATTTATTTTTTATGAAAACTTTACTAAAATTAGTTAATATCAAAAAAAAATATTAATTAAATAATTAATATTTTTATACTATGTTAATTCAATTTATTATCTATAGAATTATATATATCTTCTAATCTTTTTTTGCACATATCTATTTCTTTTTTTAGTCTTAAACTTATTTCTTTTGTATTGTCATTCATCTTTATTTCTAGCATATCTTTTATATTATCTACAGTATCATATATATTCTTTAGATTTAATGTTGTTGTCATACTATTTTTTCTTCCGCTTATATAATAATGAACAGTAAAATCCGCTATTATATATTCTTGTACTTTCATCACAGCTTTATAAACAAAAAGTACATCTTCATAATATCTATTTTCAACAAATCTAATATTATTTTTATTTAAAAACTCTAAATTCCAACATTTACTCCAAACATTTGGATAAATATCTCTTCCTGCTTTATACTCTTTAGTGCAGGTTTCATTTGTTGGAATTACAAATTCATCTCTATTACCTCCAATTTTGAATCCCATATACACTACATCTACTTTTTTGTTTCCTATTAGATTATCAATTTTAGAAAGGACATCTTTTTCATATAAATAATCATCTGCATCAAGAAAAATTATATATTCTCCTCTTGCTACATTTAATCCTGTATTTCTTGCACCTCCAGATGCCTTATTCATTTTATGGCATATTACTTTTATATTAGCGTATTCTTTTTGATATTTTTCTACTTGATTTACAGTATTATCTGTAGAGGCGTCATCCACCACTATTAATTCGAAATCTTTAAAATTCTGGTTTAATACACTATCTATCGCTCTATTGATATATTTTTCTACATTAAATGCAGGTATAATTATACTAAATCTTATATTTTCCATAAAATCTCCTTTCACGCTTTACTTGCCGGTCCAACGTGGACATTAAATTCTTTTTTATATAGAATTGATTCAAATAAATCTAACAAATTTTGAGCAGCGACACTACTCGTCCAATCCGTTGTAATGTATTTATATGCATTTATTCCAAGTCTTTGTCTTTTTGATTTATCTGATATTAATAATTTTATTTTATTTTCCAAATCACTATATGTACTATACATTAATCCATTTGCATTGTCTTCTATTAATAAAGGAACTGAACCCATTTTTCTATTTGCTACGATAGCACATCCTGCATTCATTGCTTCATTTATTACTGCCCCCCATCCTTCTTGGCTATCACTTGTTCCTATAAATATATTAGATTTTTCCATATAATCTTTAACTTTATCACTTGGTACTTGTCCAACAACCTCAATAACATCTTCTAATTTTAATTTTTTTATTTTTTTTCTTATTTTTTCTTCTAATACTCCTGTTCCTAGCATTTTTATATAAAATTTATAATTATATCTTTTTAAATTTTTCGCTAATCTTACAACTATCTCTGGATGTTTCCATTTAATAAATCTTGCAACCCATATTATTTGTATTTTACTATTTTGCTCTTTTTTCTCCATTAATTCTTCAATATTATATTTATTTGTTTCTAAGAAATATCCCCACTTATATATTTTATTTTTATATAGTCCTAAAAGATTAAAATCTTTAGGCCCATAGGCATTAGCACATAATAGATATAAATTTTTATTTTTTCGAAATTTTATGTGTCTGTTGTAAAAAAGCTTTAATTTTTCCTTATTAAATACTGTTTTAAAAAATCCGTCAGGGAAAATAAAGATTCTCGCTCTATATCTAAAAATAATTTTATCTTTTTTTAATCTTTCTTCAATTAATTCATCTGTAGTTGATCCTATTATTACTACATCACTATCTAATACTAATTGTTTAGCTTTTTCTTTTACTGATTCATTTTCATATGCTTTTATAACAAAATCATACTCATTATCTAAATCTTTAAAGCCTAACTTTAATCTCCAATCAAATATTTTTACAGTTGAAATAAACTTAAAATCATCTCCTAGTCTTTTTTGCATTTCAATACAAAATGGCACTTGATGATGTGTTAAAAAATTAGAAATAAATACAACTTTCATATATTTTCTCCTTTTATTTTCCTTATTTTGCTATATTTAATTAATGTTGTATATTTATTTGTAATATTTTCTTGACTAGTTAAGTGTATCATAATTTGATTTTTGTGTCAAATTTTGTCTATTCTCAAAATAAAAGAGTTGACTATTCTTTCTATTGAAAATGCTACAACCCTTTTATTTCTATATATTTTTTCCTATAATTTTAATATTTGAAATTCAAATATCATAAATATTTCTCTATATTATATCTCCCTCTTTTTTCAGTTTCTTTGCCATATTGTATGGCATTTTGTGGACAGTAATTAATACACTTCAAGCATTGATAACATTTTTCATTCCAAATTGGATTACCATTAACAAGTTTAATAGTTGATGCTGGGCAAATTTTTTCGCAAAGTCCACAACTGTTACATTTTTCTTTATCAGCATAAAAAGGGGTTGTAGTCCTCGCAAATTTGTTAAACCCTATATTTATTACATTTGATTTTAATATTGGAAACTTACCTTCATTCACACAATATACCTTTCTTCTCATAATAATTTCATTTGAAATTTTCTCTATCTCTATTTTAGCTAATTCTATTTTTTTTAATATAAATAGTTCTTCTTCTAAATCTTCGCCTATAATGTAATTACTTGGCATAACTATACTGTAACTACTATCTAATGGATATATTTTTGATAGTTTTTTTAATGCAATACCTGCATCTGCTCCACATGTACATATTGCAAATGTGAATATTTCTAGTTTCTTTAATTTTTTTGCAAAAGAAACCATTGGCTCTGGTATTCCCCATGCATAGATAGGGAAAACTAATCCTATTTGCTTTTCTTTCTCTATTTTAGGTATTTTTTCTTTCTTAGCAATATCATAAACTGTATCATTAATTTTTTCTGCTATTCTCTCTGCAACCCATTTTGAATTTCCAGTACCTGAAAAATAAAATATCATACTATACTCCATTCTGAACTTTGAGGTCTAACATTAAAGTTCATTTATTATTTTTTTAGCATAAGAACATTCAGCAATAAGTTTTTTATTATATATTTTTGAATTTTCTATAATATTTTCAACTAATCTTCTCGCAATGCCCTGTCCTTGATATAAATTACTTACTTCTGTGTGTATTATATTCCAATATTCTTCATCTTCTATAAATACACATTCTCCTATTTTGTTTTCCTTATCAAGAGCGATGGATTTATTGTTATTTTTATCAAATTTTATTTCAATCATTAATTACTCCTTATTCTAATTTTGAAAATTTTCTTCCATGTTCAAAAGCGTTAAAATTTCAGATTTTTCAATAACACCTATTGCTCTATTTATTTCTTTGCCATCTTTTATAACTACTAAAGTTGGTATTGACATTATTCTATATTTAATTGCTATTTCTTGCTCACTATCAACATTTATTTTGACCACTTTTACATCTGCATTTTCTTTAGCAACTTCTTCTACTATAGGTGATAATATTTTACATGGTCCACACCAATCCGCATAAAAATCAATTAAAACTGTTTTATCACTTTGTAGTACTTCACTTTCAAAATTTTCACTTGTAACATTTAAAATATTTGTTTTATTTTCTTCATTTTGATATTCTACTTGTTCATTGCTTGATGCTAATTTTTTTTCACTTTCTTTTTTTAAAGTTTGACTTATAAATATTAAAGAAATTACAAATATTATCATTAATATGATAAATAACACTTTTTTTAACATATATCCTCCTAAAAAAATATAATATATATTCCCATAACAATCAATATTATTCCCGAAATTTTCTTTATTATATTATAATTTCTTTTAATAAAATTAAACATTTCTTTAAGTTTTTCTATTAATAATACTGATATTATAAAAGGGATTCCTAAGCCTATACAATAAACAATCATTAGAAATATTCCTTCTAACATATTTTGCTGTTTTGCAACTAATAATAATGCTGAACTTAAAAAAGTTCCAATACAAGGTGTCCAACTAATTGAAAATAATATTCCAAAAATTACTGCCTTTATAAAGGTTAAATCTTTAACATTATTCTTTATTTCTTTTGATTTGTTTAAAAATTTTATTCGCAATATTTCCATATAATTTAATCCAAACAATATAATTATGATTCCAAAAATTATTTTTATATATTTTATATTATTGCTTATAATTATTCCTAATTGGCTTGCAAATATTGATAGTATCAAAAAAATCGTTGAAAATCCTAATACAAATCCCAAAGCATTTATTACTGCTTTGGAAGTTTTTTTATCATTCTCACCAACAAAATATGATATATATATTGGTAGCATTGGTAATAAACAAGGTGAAATAAAACTAGCCACCCCTTCTAAAAATGTAAAAATATAATCCACTTAAAATTCTCCTTTCTTTTTGAACCTTAAGGGTATGTCCTAAAAATTCAAAAATCATTTCAATGAATAACTATTATTCAA